>NZ_JBFAKG010000004.1:41756-209465 GCF_040655595.1 Saccharopolyspora sp. NPDC050389 | reverse complement strand
GGCACTGAACGCCGAGGCATCGCGCACGCCAACCCAGCGCTCGGGCGCGACCGGAGCCTGGAACCGGCGCGGGCCGTCCAACGGCGCCGCCCTCCCGGTGCGCCGACCGGCCACCCGGGCCCGTGAGTGTTTTGTGTCGCTATGGCAACCCAAAACACTCACGAGACCTGGTGGCTGCGCCGCCACGCCTACGGCGCGCCGGTAATCGGTTCTCGCGTGAACCGTCTCTTGTGGATGAATGGTTCGAACGCGCGGAGGCCGCGGCGTCAACGCCGCGGCCTCCGCGTGATTTGCGCCTCAGGCCAGGTGCTGCTTGAAGAACTCGGTCAGCTTGGCCACGGCGGGGGTGACGTATTCGTCCCGGTCGTAGAGGTCGACGTGCGTCGCGCCCTCGATCTCGAACAGCTCGGCGGTGTCACCGGCCTTCGCCACCGCGCCCTGGCTGAACGGCAGGGTCGCCGCCTCGGTGCCGGCGATCATCAGCAGCGGGCGCGGGGCGATCTTGTCGACCTCGGCGTAGGAGTCGTACTGGGCGAGCTTGTCGACGCTGCGCAGCGCGTACGCGCCGATCGAACGCGGGTGCTGGGCGCGCGGCGTCTTGTAGTAGTCGAAGAACTCCGCCACGGGCTTCGGCGTGGACTCGTCGATCGAGTCGGGCAGGACCGGCACCATGCGCACCGGCTTGCCCGCGGCCTCCTCGCTGCGCGCCTGGCCCGCCTGCGCGACCAGCGCCTCGAAGGCGGCCGGGTCGCCGGCGCGGAAGAATCCCGGCAGGTCCACTCCGCTGACGGTGGCCACGGCCTTCATGCGGTGGTCGGTCTGCGCGGCGAAGGGCACGTAGCCGCCCGACGCGCAGATGCCGAGCACGCCGATGCGCTCGGGGTCGATGTCGTCGCGGGTGGTCAGGAACGACACGGCGTTGCGGAAGTCGTCGGCGCGCTGGAAGGGGTCCTCCAGGCCGCGCGGTTCGCCTTCGCTCTCGCCCTGGTAGGCGGCGTCGAAGGTCAGCGCGATGAAGCCCTGCTCAGCCAGGCGCTGCGCGTAGATGCTGGCGGTCTGCTCCTTGACGCCGGTCGCCGGGTGGCCGACCACGATCGCCGGCGACGGCTTCGAGGACGGGGTGTCGGGCGTGTGGAGGTGCCCGGCGAGCATCGTGCCGTTGCTCGGGAAACGCACATCGGTCTTCATGGAACTGGTTACCCCTGGTGGCTGGTGCGGATGTTCTGGCGGGCTGCGCCGTGCTGGCGATCCAGCGCCATGACTCCACTGTGCTCCGGGCCGGTGCGCGCAAGAAGGGACGGTTTCATCCTGGGAAGGTTTTGTCCCTCCCTGACGAGCACGTCGTCGGTGGTGCTACCCGGGATTGCCCGGGCGGCTGGTGGTATCGGGCGCGTGTTGCCGATCTCCGGTCGCCCAGGAGGCGAGGATGCGCAGGCCGTCGTGCGACGGAGTGCCGGGCTCCGCGGTCCAGGTGACGAGCTGCTGCTCGGGGTCGGAGTTGCAGGTGAGGGTGTCCCAGTCGAGGGTGAGGTCGCCGACCGTGGGGTGGCGGAGCACCTTGGTGCCCATCGTCCTGGTGGCGACGCGGTGCGCGCCCCACCACCGGCGGAAGTCCTCGTCCTGCATCGACAGCTCGCCCACCAGCTGCGCCATGCGCGGATCCTTCGGGTCCCGGGCGGCCTCCATCCGCAGCTGGGCCACGGCGGTGTGGGCGACGCCCTCCCAGTCGGGGTAGAGCTCCCGGGCCGACGGGTCCGTGAAGATCAGCCGCGCGTAGTTGCGCTCCTTCTCCGGGATCTTCGCGAAATCGGTGATGAGGGCGGCGGCCATCGCGTTCCACGCGAGGATGTCCATGCGGCGGCCGAAGACCAGGGCCGGGGTGGTGATGAGGTCGTCGAGCAGCCACCGCAGCTGCGGCTGGACCTTCTGCGTGGTGCGCCGCCGCGGCCGTGAGGTGTCCTTGCCGGCGAGCTCGAACATGTACTCGCGCTCGTCGTCGTCGAGGTGCAGCACCCGGGCGATGGTGTCCAGCACCGGTGCGGACGCCTGGATCCTGCCCTGTTCCAGGCGGGTGTAGTAGTCGGTGCTGATGGCTGCGAGCAGCGCGACTTCCTCGCGGCGCAGGCCTTTCACGCGCCTGGAGCCGCCGGTGTCGGGCAGCCCGACCATGTGGGGGCTGAGCTCCGAGCGGCGGGCCTTGAGGAACTCGCCGAGTTCGTTGCGGCGCGCGTTGTTGCTCATCGGTCCAGTCTGGCACCGAGCGGCGCACCTGTGAGGGGGACGGTTTCGTCCCTGGATGCGCGGCGGGGTCCGGTGTGGATGAAGCGATCAGCCGGCCGCGGGGAAGCCGCGCTGACGAGCGACTTCGTACAGCACCACGGTTCCCGCCGAGGCCGCGTTGAGCGAGCTCGCGGCGCCTCCGATGGGAACCCGGACGATCTCGTCGCACAGTTCGCGCCAGGTGGCGCTCATCCCGGAGGTCTCGTTGCCGATCACCAGCAGCACGGGCCGGGTGAAGTCGAAGTCGGTGATCTCGGCCGTGCCGTGCTCGTCGGTGCCGACGACCGTGATCGGCACGCCGCGCCGCCGGTGTTCGGCGACCCAGTCGAGCACGCCCTGCGGTGATGGCACCCGGACGGCGGGAACAGAGAAGAGCGAGCCCGTGCTGGCGCGCACGGCCTTCGGGTCGTAGACGTCCGCCGCGTGTCCGCTGACGATCAGGCAGTCGGCGCCGAAGGCGTCCGCGGAGCGTGCCAGGGTGCCGATGTTGCCGGGGCTGGTGGGCCGGTCGAAGACCAGGCCCAGGAAGTCCTGCTTCACGGGCAGCCGGTCGAGGTCGTCGGCCGGCAGGGCGGCGACGGCGATCAGTTCCGGCGCCTCGGATTCGCGTTCGCCGAGTTCCCAGAGCAGATCCGGGTGCACTTCGACGGCGGTCGCATCGCATTCGTCGATCAGCCGCCGGGCCCAAGTGGACAGCTTCCTGCCCGACGGATACAGGAGATTGCGCAGCGGCCAGCCCTGCTCGACCGCCAGCGTGATCGGCCGGACACCGTGGATCAGGAACTCGCCGGAACGCTGCCGCTTCGTGCGGTTCGACAGCAATGCCTGCCACTGCTGGAAAAGCGCGTTCCGGGTGCTGACCCGGAGGCCCCGGCCGGAATGGCCGCCCTTGCGGTGGTCCTGGCCCCTTGTTCCCCGGCTACGTCCTGCGTCCGACACCGGGGAAGGCTAACAGGCAGCGGCGACCGCAGGCGCGGATGCTCGGCGCGCGGGACCCGCGAGACGGTTGTGGCGGTTGGTTCGACCGCTCATCGGGCCGCGTGCTCGCACGGGGGCCGCACCCGCCGTAGGCTGGCGGTGAAGAGGGTGGGCGATGCGCGCCCGTGCCGCTACTTCGTTGTGGGGCCGAAATGGCCAGTCGTACGATTCGCAGGCTGGTGGGTAACCTTCCCGCCGAGCGAACGAGTTTCGTGGGCCGTCGACAGGAATGCGCCGATGTGCGAGAACTCCTGTCCCGCTCCCGACTGGTGACCTTGACCGGTGTTGGCGGAGTCGGAAAGACCCGGCTGGTGCTGCGGGTCGCCGCGCAGCTGGGGCGCGCCTACCGGGACGGCGTGTGGCTGGTCGAGCTGGCCGAGGTGCGCGACGACGACCTGGTGGTGCACACCATCGCCCAGACGCTCGGCATCCAGGACTGGTCGTCCCGCGGCGTGGATTCCGTGCTCGCCGAATACGTCCGGGACAAGGACGTCCTGATCGTGCTGGACAACTGCGAACAGGTGCTGGACGGGTGCGTCAAGGCGAGCGCGGTGCTGCTCGACGCCGCGCCCGGGGTGCGGATCCTGGCCACGAGCAGGCAGCCGCTCGACGTGTACGGCGAACACGTCCTCGTCGTGCCGACGCTGCCGGTGCCCGAACCGGCCGACGTCGACACCGGCGCGGACACATCCAACTCGGTGCGACTGTTCATCGACCGGGCCGCGGCCGCGGGCTTCCGGTGCACCGCGGACCAGGAGACCACCGTCGCCGAGTTGTGCCGGGCGCTCGACGGAATCCCGCTGGCGATCGAACTGGCGGCGGCCCGCACCCGGTTCCTGTCGCTGGACGAACTGCTGTTGCGAATCGGCGACCGCTTCCGGCTGCTCTCCAGCAGCACCCGCGCATCCCTGCCGCGGCACCAGACGCTGCGCGCGACCATGGACTGGAGCTACGAGCTGTGCTCGGCCGAGGAACGCATGCTCTGGGCGCGGATGTCGGTCTTCGGCGGTGGTATGGACCTGGCGGCTGTGGAGCACGTCTGCAGCGGCGACGGTCTCACGCCGGATCGCGTGCTGGACCTGATCGCGTCGCTGATCGACAAGTCGATCCTGATTCGCACCGCGAACTCGACCGGCGATCTTCCCGCCGGCACGCGCTAC
Source organism: Saccharopolyspora sp. NPDC050389 (assembly GCF_040655595.1). NCBI lineage: Bacteria > Bacillati > Actinomycetota > Actinomycetes > Pseudonocardiales > Pseudonocardiaceae > Saccharopolyspora > Saccharopolyspora sp. NPDC050389. The sequence continues at coordinate 205,047 of NZ_JBFAKG010000004.1, read as the reverse complement.
CAGTTGCTGTCGATCGTCCGCGAATACGGTCAGAGCCTGCAGGACGAGGACGAGCGAGCGCGGCTCCGCCTCCAGCATCGGGACTGGTACCTCGGTCTGGCCGAACGCGCTGCCCGCGAATGGTTCGGCCCGCGCCAGCTCGAATGGCGCGCCCGCATCGCCGCCGAGCACGACAACCTGCGGGCGGCCATGGAGTTCTGCGCGGCGAAGCCCGAGCACGTGCAGGCCGGGCTCCGCCTGGCCGGGGCGCTGTGGTTCTACTGGACGGCCTGCGGGCTCATCGCGGAGGGACGGCAGTGGCTCGACCGCCTGCTGGCGCTGGACGTGCGGCCAACGGCAGCTCGGGCAACCGATCTGTGGGTCTGCAGCTGGCTGGCTTCGCACCAGGGCGATGTGGCCTGGGGCCGGGCGACGGCCGAACGGTGCCTCGCGATCGCCGAGGAGCTCGACGATCCCAGCCTGGCGTCCTTCGGCATGCACCTGCGGGGCGTCGCCGCGTTGGCCGAAGGCGAGCTGGAGCAGGCCCACGACCTCTGCGCGCAGGCGTGGTCGCGGCACCGCACGCACGAGGAGATCACCAGCCCGATGGTGATGTCGCTGGTCCAGGCGGGCCTGGTGGCGTGCCTGCAGGGCGACAGCGAGCACGCGATCGAGCACGCCGAGGAATGCCTGAAGATCACGTCGAAGGCCGGCGAGCTGTGGACTCGCTCCTGGTCGCTGGTGGTGCGCGGCCTCGCACGCTGGATGCGGGGCGACGTGGACGCCGCCATCGCGGATCTGCGGGAGGGCATCGGCATCAAATCCCGCTTCAACGACCTCTTCGGCCTCGGGGTGGCGGTGGAGGTCCTAGCGTGGTCGCACGTGTCGCGGGGCGAACACGATCAGGCCGCCAGGATGTTCGGCGTCCTCGGGCGAATCTGGCCGCTGGTCGGGATTCCGCTGCTGGGCTCGCAGCAGCTGATCGACTACCGGGGCCGGGCCGAAGCCGAAGCGCGCGCGGAGCTGGGGGACAGCGCCTTCGAGAAGCTCGCGGCGGATACCGCGAAGCTACCGCTGGAGCAGAGCATCCCGATGGTGGTGCGGGGCAAAGCCCGGTCGGCTCCGGAGATGAACGAGGGCCCGCCGGCCGAGGAACGGCCGGGATGGCCGCTGACCCGGCGGGAACTCCAGGTCGCCGAAGCAGTCGCCCGGGGCATGTCGAACAAGGAGATCGCGGCGAACCTGGTGATCAGCCAACGCACCGCGGAGGCGCACGTCGAACACATCCTCACCAAGCTCGACTTCGGCTCGCGAACCCAGATCGCGACATGGGTCGCAGCACAACGCAAAGCCGAAGGCGCCACCTAGCCGAGAAACGGAAACGGTCGGCGGCCCGAATCGCCACCGTTCATGAGCAGCATCGAGCCGGCTGATCCGGATACCGCAGGCAACGCGTGTGGACGAGGAGAGCGCTAGCTCCGGCTGCGGATCATCGACATCAGCAGGTCGTGGGTCTCGGCGTCGGCGGCCACGACGAGCCCGCGGCTCGCTTCGCCGATCGGGGCGCCATTGATCCCGGTGACCACGCAGCCGGCGCCCCGGCACACGGCGATGCCGGCGGCGAAATGCACGCTCCCGCACAGGTCTTCGCCATCGGTTGCGTACGCGGCGCGCTTGCCGGCCGCGACCCACGCCAACGCCAACGTCGTCGACACGACCCGCGGCCGGAACCGCTCGACGAACCCGGGGTGGGTCAGCAGGTCCACGGCCCGGAATCCGGGCGCGTTCGGAAACGGCGGATCCAGGTTGACGTCCACCAGCCGGGTGGCCGGCGTCGGCGCCAGCGGCGCATCGACCCCTTCGTGCCGCACCCAGGCGGTCTCACCGTCGGTGCAGAAGACCTCGCCGCTGAACGGATCGGCCACCGCCGCCGCACCGTTGCGCAGCGCCACGTTGACGGCGACCAGCATGTTGCCGACGGCGTAGTTCAGCGTGCCGCACAAGGGATCCACCAGCCACTGGCGCACGGCGGCGGCCGCGCCCTGCTGCCCACCTTCCTCGCCGAGCACCGCAACATCGGGCCGGGCAGCCCGGATGACGCCGAGGATCGCCTTCTCGGCCTGCACATCGGCGGCGGTGGCGAAGTCGCCCGCGCCCTTGTCGATGCGGGAGAGCTGCTGGCCGTACATCTTGCGCACCACGTCCGCGCCGGCACATGCCGCAGCTGCTGCAACACCAGCATCATCAGGGTTCGCGCACGTGTCGATCACGCCGCCAGAATATCGAGGCTCGGCAGCTCACCGCCGTGCGCCGAGCGTGGCTGGGAGCCGCCGCGACATCGTTCGAGGGCTCGGCCGTCGGATGTCATCAACATCCGATCGGCCTCCCATCGCCGTTCAGGCGTGGGCCAGGCCGATGCCGATCGGCGCGTTCTCCTCGCCGCGCATCTGGCGCAGCACTGTCTCGTTGTCGAAGTAGATCCGCTCCGCGAGCAGCTTTCCGGCGTCGTCCGAGCGGAAGAGGTAGAACGCCGCCAGCTCGAAGGAGACCCGCTGCCCGGTCGGGCGGACGCCGCAGTAGTCGCCCAGGTGCGTTCCGCTGACCGTCACCTCGCGCACCGACGATCCAGGCGTGTCGTACTCGGCGTTCACGGTGACGCGGAAGTCCGGAACGGCGGTTTCCAGGATCTGGTAGAAGTCCTGAACCCCCTCGAACCCCGCGTACCGCGTGCTCAGCGGAACGACGTCGTAGTAGGCGTGCTCGTCCTGGATGAAAGTGCCGTACACCCGCGACCAGTCGTGGGCGTTCTCCGCGTCGATGTGCTCGGCGATCGTTTGGCGCTGAAGTTCGATCCGTTGTCCATCGCTAGTCGCCATGTCGGCCCCCGATTGCTCAGCCATGGCAGGACTTCCGCGTTCGAGCCTACCTGCTCGGCCATCGGAGCCCGAACGCTTCCGCGGCGAGCGCCCGGTCCGCCCGGAACCGGCGACCCGTACAGAGGCGAAGGTCCCGGATTTAGGTAGTCGCTACGTAGAACTCCCGTGTTCCCGCGGGGGCCTCGGGGGCCAAGCTGGGTTCCGTACCGAACGAGACTCCCTCAGGAAAGAACACCATGTACACCCCCCGATTCGCCACCTCGAAGACCACCGAGCACCCGGCAGTCCACACGCTCGAACCGCGCTCATCCTCCCACCACCGGCCCCACGTCTACCGCAACCTGCTCATGGGCACCTGGATCTGCGATCAGGAAGGCACCCGAGCCAACCCCGGTCCGGAACGCGCCCGCACGGTCTACCGCACGCACCTAGATGCGGTGCAGGCCGCCGTCGACATCGAATCCGCGCAGCAGCTGATCGCCGCGTGACCCCGAAGACGACGTTTTCCAGGTAGCCAGATGATTTTGAACCAGTGCACCGCGGCCGAACTCGACGACCGAGCCCGCCGCGCCGAGCACCACATGACCCTCGCCCTCGAAACCCGGCGCTGGAACCTCGCCCAGCGCTACCGCGAAGAGATGCGCGCCGTGGCGGCGGAATGCGCCCGGCGAGCCCAGCGGGACTGAATCTGGTGACGCGGGACCGCGTCACCAGGCCACTGGCATCTCCACCAGCTTGTTGGTGAACGAAGCGGCGCTGAGCCGCAGTTCCTCGACGGGCACGGCCAGCCGCAGCGTGGGAAACCGGGGGAGCAGGGACGCGAACACCGTCTGCAGCTCGATCCGGGCCAGCGGCGCGCCGAGGCAGTGCCAAGTGCCGTGGGCGAACGCCACGTGCGGGTTGGGCGCGCGGGTGACGTCGAAGCGGTCCGGCTCGGCGAAGACCGAGTCGTCGAAGTTGGCCAGCGTCGTGTCGAGCAGCACCGCCTCACCGGCGCGGATCGTGACGCCGCCGATCTCGACGTCTTCCCGGGCGTAGCGCGGCAGGCCGGGCCCGCCGCGTTCCGCGGTCCGCAAGATCTCCTCCACCGCGCCGCCCACCAGCTCCGGGTTCCGGAGCACCGCGTCCCGCTGGTCCACATTGGTCAACAGCTGCAGCGCGCCGAGATCGATGGCATCCGCGACGCTGTCGTACCCGGCGAACAGCACGATCGCGGCGATTCCCGCGATGGTCTCGTCGGGCAGCTCCTCGACCGCGCAAAGGCCGGAGATCACGTCGTCCTCCGGCCGGCGGCGCTTGCGGGACACCAGATCCGACATGTAGCCGATCAGTTCGGCTTGTCCGGCCTCCGAGCGCTGCTGGTCGGAGAGGTCCGCCATGCCGTGCACCAGCTCCTGGAACCGGTCGCGCTCGGCATAGGGCACGCCGAGCAGTTCGCACAGCACCCGCACGGACAGCGGCAGCGACAGCGCCCGGTGCAGGTCCGCCGGTGGCCCGGCGGCGGCGATCTCCTCCAGCAGCCGGTCGGTCAGCAGCTGCACCCTGGGCTGCAGCTCGCGCATCCGCTTGGCGGAGAAGTACGGCGTGAGCAGCGCCCGCAGCTGAGCGTGCTCGGCGTGCTCGGTCTCGTGCTCGTACAGATCCGTGGCCTTGAGCATGACGTGATCGCGTATTCGCGGCGCCCGCTCGGGATCTGGATGCGTCCGGCCGATCCGGCAGTCGGTGAACAGCTGCTTCACCTCCGCGTACCGGGTCACCAGCCAGGCCTCGTCGCCGGCCGGGGTGCACACCCGGACGATCGGGCGCTCGGCTTGCAGCGCTCGCAGCACGGGCGCGTGGGTCAGCACGGTCGGTGGTGCCGTGGGCAGGTCGGGCAGGTCTCCGGCCGGCATGTCGCCTCCACGATGTTTACTTCGATGTGAACATCTGAAGATAAACATACCCGGGTGTACTCTCAAGCCCGATGTCGAAGATCCAGCAGGAGCCGGTGCGGCGGCTGCCCCGGGCGCAGCGCCGCGAGCAGATCCTCGCCGCCGCCACGAATGCCTTCGCGCGCAGTGGATTCGCCGGCACCGGACTGGACGACGTCGCCGCCGAGGCCGGGATCAGCCGGGTGATCCTCTACCGGCACTTCGAGTCCAAGACCGACCTGTACCGTGCCGTGCTGGAGCGGGCGACGGCCCGGCTGGCCGCGGCCACCGACGTGGAGGTCGGCCGGGCGAGCGCGCAGGCGCTGCTCCGGTGGGCCGATGCCGAGCCCGCCGGATTCCGGCTGCTGTTCCGGCACGCCGCCAGGGAGCCGGAATTCTGCGCGGAGGTCGACGAGCTGCGCGCGGCCATGGTGGAAGAGGTGCGAGCGCGGCTGACCGAGTCGATCGCCGCCGGGTCGTGGGCGGACTGGGCTGCGCAGCTGGCCACCGCCGTGTGCCTGGAGGCCATCATGGCCTGGCTGGACGCCGGGCGTCCCGCGCCGCATGAGATCGCGGACCGAATCGACCGGGCGGTCGACGGCGTGATCCGGGCGGCCCGGTAGGCCGAAGTGCCGGAAACCCGGGGAAGTGCCCGAATGTCCTAAGTGGATGATTCTCTGCGCCTACGCCCAGCGGTGCGTGAGCCGGATGAGCGCCCGGGCCGCCGCGCTGAGGTAGGCGTTCTCGCGGCGCAGGATGCTGACGGTGCGGCTGGGGAGTCCGGGATCGAGGGGGATCGGGTGCAGGCGCGGGTGTTCCCGCGTGATGGCGTCGGGTAGCACGGTGGCCAGCGTGGTGCGCTGGATGATCTCGGTCAGTGCCGTGATCGTGTTGGTCTCGACCGCGATCGGCGTCTGCACTCGGTGCCGCGCGAAGTAGGCGTCGATGTGGCCCCTGGTGGCGAAATCCGGGCTGAGCAGGGCTAGCTGGTGTTGCGCCGCTTCGGCGACCGGCAGCGGCCGGGTTCGCCCGGCGTGCGGATGACCGGGGCCCACGACGAGGCTGAGGGATTCGGCGAACAGTGCGGTGCTCTCGATGCCCGGCAGGTGGGCGCCCGCGAAGGCGATGCCGAGGTCGAGTTCGTCGGCGAGTAGGGCGGATTCGATCCGGTCCTGGGTCATTTCCCGGACGTCCAGGCGGATTCCGGGGTGCTGGTCGTGGAATTCGCCGGCGAGCGGCCCGATCAGGTAAGCGGTGAAGGTCGGTGTCATCGCCAGGCGCAGGCGGCCGCGGGTGAGGTCCTGGACGTCCAGGACCGCGTGCCGGCCCGCCGCCAGTTCGCGCAGCGCCCGCCGGGCGTAGTCGGCGTAGGTCTCGCCCGCGTCGGTCAGGCGCACGGTGCGGCCGGTGCGGTCCAGCAGTTGCACGCCCAGCGACTTCTCCAGCTGCTTGATCTGCTGCGAGAGCGTGGGTTGGGAGATGTGCAGGTCCTCGGCGGCGCGCGTGAAGTTGGCGTGCTCGGCGACCGCGAGCAGGTAGCGCAGATGGCGCAGCTCAAGGGGCATGGCACGACTATAGATGAGGTCAATCGTGATCATGCGAATTGCGACTTGGACACTATCGTCCCAGCTGATGCATGGTTGTGTGGTCGGTCCCCGCAGACGTCCGGAAGGAGATTGGGGCATGCACCACCTCGCCGAGGGAATCCACCGCTTCCAGGAGGAGGTCTTCCCGGCCAAGGCGGAACTGTTCGCCCGCCTTGGTGCCGCCCATCGGCCGAGCGCGCTGTTCATCGGCTGCTCCGACGCGCGAGTCGTCCCCGAGCTGATCACCCAGCAGGAGCCGGGCGAGCTGTTCGTCATCAGGACCGCGGGCAACCTGGTGCCCGCCTACGCCCCGGGCGCCGATGGCGTCACCGCGAGCATCGAGTACGCCGTCGCCGTCCTGGGTGTGTCCGACATCGTCGTGTGCGGTCACTCCGCCTGCGGCGCGATGACCGCCATCGCCGAAGGCCACGACCTGACCGGCATGCCCGCGATCGCCGACTGGCTGCGCCACGCGGACTCCGCTCATGGCCGCACCGCACCCGGTGATCGCGATGTCGTGGCGGCGCTGGTCCGCGACAACGTCGCTGCGCAGCTGGCGAACCTCGCCACGCATCCGTCGGTGGCGCGCGCCCTCACGAAGGGTGCCGTTCGAATGCACGGCTGGATCTTCGACATTCCGACCGGCGCTGTCGACGAGCTCGACGCCGGCGACCTCCGGTCCCAGGTCGCCTGATCGTCCTGGCCCTGCCTCGTGAGCGGTTCGGAGTGCTATGGCGCTCCAAAACGCGCACGAGCCGGGACGCGACCGGCCCGCCACAACAACCGCGGGCCGGCCTCGCTCAAGCCCCGCCGTTGCGCCTCCGCAGCGCCCGGCGGCCACCTGAAAGGAAGCACTTCCCATGCCGCACGCCCAGTTCGACCCCACCGCCCGCCAGTCCGTGGCCGTCGCCGCCGTGGAGGCGAAGACCCGCAAGAACCTGACCTGGCAGCAGATCGCCGATGCCACCGGCCTGTCGACGGCCTTCGTCACCGCCGCCGTCCTCGGCCAGCACGCCCTGCCGGCGGCGGCGGCCAAGACCGTCACCGAACTGCTGGGCCTCGACGACGACGCCGAGATGCTGCTGCAGACCATCCCGACCCGCGGCTCCATCGACGGCGGTATCCCGACCGACCCGACCATCTACCGCTTCTACGAGATGCTCCAGGTCTACGGCACGACCCTGAAAGCCCTGGTCCACGAGCAGTTCGGCGACGGCATCATCAGCGCCATCAACTTCAGGCTGGACGTCAAGAAGGTCGCGGATCCCGAGGGCGGCGAGCGCGCCGTAATCACCCTCGACGGCAAGTACCTGCCGACCAAGCCGTTCTGAGGCAGGCCCGAACCACCCGCGCGCCGGGCAGGCCCGGCACCGACGCCCGCAACCAGAGGAATCCCATGGACTTCGCACAACGCACCATCGACCTCGCCCGGCAGAACGTCGCCGAGGGCGGCCGCCCGTTCGCGACGGTGATCGTCAAGGACGGCCAGGTCATCGCGGAAAGCCCCAACAAGGTCGCCCAGACCAACGACCCCACCGCCCACGCCGAGATCCTCGCCATCCGCGAGGCCTGCACGAAGCTCGGCACCGAGCACCTCGCCGGCGCCACCATCTACGTCCTGGCTCAGCCGTGCCCGATGTGCCTGGGCTCGCTGTACTACTGCAGCCCCGACGAGGTGGTCTTCCTCACCACCCGCGATGACTACGAGCCGCACTACGTGGACGACCGCAAGTACTTCGAGCTCGCCACCTTCTACGGCGAGTTCGCCAAGAACTGGGACGAGCGCCGCCTGCCGATGAGCTACGAACCCCGCGACGCCGCCGTCGACGTCTACCGGGAATGGCAGGCGCGCAACGGTGGTGAGCGCCGCGTCGCCGGAGCCCCGACCGCATGATCGCCTCGGATCGGTCGGCCCGGCGCCGGGCCGACCGATCCGAAGTCCCGGTCAGCCGGTGGGTTCGTTGGAGATCGGGAGTTTGTTCCCGGTCACCGGGGAGGACAGGACGATCGAGGTGGTCGTCCGGCCCAGCGCCGTCATCGACCCGAGAATTTCCTCCAGGCGGCCGACATCCGGCACCGCCACCTTGAATATCCAGCAGTCGTCGCCGACCACGTGATGCGTCTCCAGGACTTCCGGGATCTCCATCAGCCGGTGGATCGAGCCGCCGGCGGGTTCGGTGCCGAACGCGGCCAGCCGGATGAACGCGACGACGTGGAAGCCCAGCTTCGCGGGGTTCAGCCGGACGGCATAGCCGGTGATCACGCCGAGCCGTTCCAGGCGGCGCAGCCGCTCGGCCACCGCGGGTGCGCTCAGCCCCACCCGGCGTCCCAGCTCGGCGTGCGTCATCCGGCCGTCCTCCTGGAGCTCGGCCAGCAGCGCGTGGTCGACCGCGTCTGGTTCTTCCGCCACCGTCACCCCTTGGTTCGTTTCGATTCCAATGTTGTGGACAGAAGCTTCCTCATGATCATAAGCTTCGAGTATTGCTGACATTCGAATATGTCGGTCGAGTGCGATCTGGTGCGGCGAACTCCGCGCGTCTTCCGCCGGTCGGACCGTGCTCGGGTTTCCCTTTGCTCGCAAGCAGAAATGAGACGCACATGGCGCAGCACGTTCCGGTTTGCGAAGACGCTACGCAGCGCCGGATCCCGAAGCACGGGCTCGCGGAGAAGGAAATGCTCCAGGCCTGGCTGGAGTTCGGCCGCAACACCATCCTGGGCAAGACGGCCGGGCTCTCCGAGGACGGCGCCCGGTACAACCCGACGCGCTCGAACACCTCGCTGGCGGGCATCGTCAAGCACCTGACCACCGTGGAACAACACTGGTTCCAGGTCGTCCTCGGCGGCCGGGAAGTGCCGATGCCGTTCGACCCGCAGAACCCCGACGGCGACTGGATCGCGTCCGCCGACGAGTCCCTGCCCGATCTGCTGGCCCGCTATCGCGAAGCGTGCGGGGAGAGCGACCGCATCATCGACGATCTGGAACTGGACAGCACCGGTGCCCAGACGACCGATGATTACACGCTGCGCTGGGCGCTCTGCCACGTCGCCCTGGACACCGCTCGCCACGCGGGCCACGCGGACGTCCTGCGCGAGCAGTGGGACGGTGCCCGCGGCTGGTGAAACCGCGGGTACGCCGCCGGTCCCCACCAACGGCGCTGGTGGCCCCGTCAGGAAGGTCGCTGGCGGCGTTCGGCGGCCTTCTCCTTGATGCGCACCGCTTCCTTCCGGACCTCCGCCTGGGTGGCGCGCTCCTGCTCGAGCCACTCGGGGCTGTCCGCCTTCAACGCCTCGATCTGCTCCGTGGTGAGCGCCTCGGTGATCCCGCCGCGTGCGAGACCGCCGATGGAGACGCCCAGCTTCGACGCGACGACCTGTCGCGGGTGCGGGCCGTTGCGGCGCAGCTCCCGCAGCCACTCGGGCGGGCTGGTCTGCAGGGCGTTCAACTCGTCGCGCGAGACGACACCCTCCTGGAACTCCGCGGGGGTGGCTTCGAGGTACACGTTCAGCTTCTTCGCCGCGGTCGCGGGCTTCATGGTTTGGGGGGTCTTCTGCGACGTCATGTCCTCAAGGGTATCTACCGGGTGCGCACTACCTGCGATGACGCCCGGTAGCCTGGCCTCGTGACAGGCTCGGACGGACATCCGTCATTCACGCTCGCATACGTCCCTGGGGTGACACCCGGCAAGTGGGTGCGGACCTGGAACGAACGGTCGCCTGAGGTCCCGCTGAACCTCGTCCAGGTGACCGCCGCCGAAGCCGCCGACCTGGTGCGGGCCCGCGACGCCGACGCGGTCCTCCTCCGGTTGCCGACGGACCGGGAGGGCCTGCACGCGATCCCCCTCTACGCCGAGACGACGGTGGTCGTGGTCCCGAAGGATCACGTCCTGACCGCGGCCGAAGAGGTGTCCGTCGACGACCTGGCCGACGACGTCGTGCTGCACCCGCTCGACGACACCCTCGACTGGGAGCGGCCGCCCGGCCGCCCGGCCATCGAGCGCCCGGCCACGACCGCGGACGCCATCCAGCTGGTGGCGGCCGGCGTGGGCGTGCTCGTCGTCCCGCAGTCGCTCGCCCGGCTGCACCACCGCCGGGACCTCACCTACCGGCCGCTCGCCGACGTCCCGCAGTCGCGCGTCGCGCTGTCGTGGCTGGAGGACGAGACCACCGACCTGATGGAGCAGTTCATCGGGATCGTCCGCGGGCGGACCGTCAACAGCACGCGCGGACGCACACCGGCTCCGGCTCCGGCGAAGCGCAAGCGGCCCGAAGGCGACGGCAAGAAGCCCGCCGCCCGTAAGCCGGACAGCGGTAATCGGCAACCGCGTTCCGGCGCGTCCAAGGGTGGCAAGCGCGGGAAGCCCCGCCGCCGCTCGTAGCGCTTCGTCTACTGAGGACTTGTCGGGCGGGCTTGAGTGACGCGCCACAGCCTGCGGGGCAGTTCGCCTTCTTCGAACGGCTGGACCTCGCCGAGGCGCCAGCCGGTGGCGAGTTCGTCGACGAGGGCTCGGTCGAAGAAGTGCACCGCGAAACCGTCGTGCTCGTAGATGCCGTCGCCGTGCGCGATTCCGGTGCCGCAGTGCGCGTCGCCGGTGTGGCGGACGGTGTAGACGAGCGTGCCGCCGGGGCGCAGTACCCGCTCGATTTCACCGACGAGCGCACGAATGTCTGCTGTGGACAGAGCCATGCACAGCAACATGTGCGCGAACACGGCGTCGACGCTCTCGTCGGGTAGCGGCAGCGGCTCGCGCACGTCGTGGACGGTGGTGGTGACCTGCTCGGCGAGCCCGTTCCGCTCGGCGTCCTGGGCCAGTTGTGCCAGGCCGAGAAGGCTGAAGTCGGTGGCGTGCACGGCGAAACCGGTGTGGGCGAAGTGCATGGAGTCGCGCCCGTGACCGGCACCGAGTTCGAGCACGGTTCGCGCGCCGCGGGTGCGGAACAGCTCGGCGGCGTGGCGAGCGGGTTCCGAGGGCGCGTCCCCGTACATGTGGGGATGGTCCTGGTAGACGGCTTGCCAGTGCTGCTGCTGGGCCGAGCCCAGATCCGAGGACATCGCTGTTTCACCTTCTGCGTCCAGCGTTGCCTTCGAATTCTACGAGACCCGGGAGTCCGCCGGACCCGTGGCGGGGAGGAGCACGCCCCGGCCACGGGTCCGGCGAAGCCGCCGTCAGCGCCGCGCCGGAAGGCGGCCGGCGATGGCGTCGTCGAGCAGCGCGTCGACCGTTTCCCGGGCGCACGTCCGGTTGGCGCCGATGCCGCCGGTGGAGCCGCGCTTGATCCAGCCCACGACGTAGGTTCCCGGCCGCCCGTCCACCCGGCCGTCGGTGTGCGGAATGGTGCCGGTGGCCTCGTCGAAGAGCAGGCCCGGGAGCCCGGTTCCCCGGTAACCGATCGCCCGCACCACCTGGCCTGCCGTGACCTCCACATCGTCGGGCCGACCGGTGACGCGGAGCGCGCGGACCTGTGCGTCGCCGCTGATCTCGAGCGGTGCGGAGTTGAAGCGGAGCACGATGCGACGTCGTCCGTGCCGCGGCGGCGCGGACCAGTCGACGGCCTCGCGCCCGAGACCCCGGAGCAGGCTCGCCTTGCCGCCGGCGGGTGCGGTTTCGATGGCCGACTCGATCCGCGGGTCGTGGCCGTCCACGACGAGTTCGACGTCGTCGAGCTGGGTGAGCGCGAACAGCTCTGGCGTCGTGTAGGCGGCGGACTCGGGGCCGCGGCGGCCGAGGAGCACGACCTCGCGGACCTTGCTCGACCGGAGCTGGGCCAGTGCGGCGGGCGAGATCGTGGTGCCTTCCAGGGCCACCGGATCCATGGTCAGGATCCTGGCCACGTCGAGCGCGACGTTGCCGTTGCCCACCACGACCACCCGCTCCGCCGAGAGGTCGATCGCGTCGGCCGGGACGTCCGGGTGCCCGTTGTACCAGCCCACGAGTGTGGTGGCGGCGACGCTGCCGGGCAGGTCCTCGCCGGGAATGCCGAGCCGGCGTGCCGAGGAGGCGCCGACGGCGTAGATCACCGCGTCGTGCCGGGCGGCCAGCTCGTCGGCCGTGACGTCCCTGCCGACCTCGACGCCCAGGCGCATGCGCAGCCGCGGGTGGGTGTGGAAGCGGCCGAAGGTCTCGCCGATCTTCTTCGTCGACGGGTGGTCGGGTGCGACGCCGTAGCGCACGAGGCCGCCGGCGACGGGCAGCCGGTCGATCAGGGTGACCCGGGCGTTGGTGCGCAGCAGCAGGTCCTCCACCGCGTACATGCCCGCGGGGCCGGTGCCCACGACCGCGACGTCCAGCGGCGCGAAGTCGCTGGGGATGGCGCGGCCGAACACCGGCGGGCCCCAGCGGTGAAAGTTCGGCGCCGGATCGGTCGTCTCCGCCACGGGATCCGCGCCCGCGTAGTAGGCGGCGTTGACCTCGGCGTATGCCTGGAGCGGTTCGGTCAGGCTCTCCACGGGGAAGATCGCCTCGACCGGGCAGGCGTCGGCGCAGGCGCCGCAGTCGATGCAGGAAGCCGGGTCGATGTAGAGCATCTCGGTGGTGCCGAAGCCCGGTTCGTCCGGCGTCGGGTGGATGCAGTTGACCGGGCAGACCTTCACGCAGGTCGCGTCGTTGCAGCAGGTCTGGGTGATCGCGTATGCCATGGGCTCAGATGAGGTTCGCGCGCTTGTAGAACCACTGCGACGCCTTGGTGAGCAGGCCTGCGGAGTTGAGGAATTCCATCAGGCCTGCGCAGCTGGTGCGCAACATCGACTTGTGGTGCTCGTTCGCCTTCGCCTCGCGGATGGCCCGCTTCGGGTCGAGCCCGGCGTTCTCGTACACCTTGCGGTTCCACATGCTGGTCACGATGAAGTAGGACGCGCCGGCGACCACGACCGCGGTGATCTGCCGCCGCAGCCAGCCCGCGCCCTCCAGCCGGGTCCTGGTCTCCTCGCGGGCGAACTTCATGTGCCGCGATTCCTCGACGACGTGGATGTTGTTCACCGTCCGGACGAACGGCACGACCCGCTCGTCGCGCATCCAGTCCCGCTGCATGACGTCGAGGACTTCCTCGGCGACCAGGATCGCCGCGTAGGCGGCTTCGCCGAAGGCGACGGTCTTGAACACGCGGCCGAGCTCCACCACGAGCCGCGTCGGCCGGTACGCCGGGGCCCGCAGCTTCGCGGCGCCGCGCGCGAACATGATCGAGTGCCTGCACTCGTCGGCGATCTCGGTCAGCGCCCACTGGAAGGCGGGATCGGTCGGGTCCTTCGCGTAGAAGTCCCGGAGCACCATCTGCTGCAGGATCATCTCGAACCAGATGCCGGTGCTCGCCACCGACGCCGCCTCCTGGCGCGTCAGCTCGCGCTGCTGCTCCGGCGTCATCTCCTGCCAGTACGACGTGCCGTACAGCGTGCTCCACTCGGGGCTCGTGCCGTGGTAGCTCGTGTCCAGCGGCGTCTCCCAGTCCACCTTCTGGACCGGGTCGTAGGAGAGGATCTCCGAGGAGCGCAGCAGCCGGTCCGCGACATCTCGGCGGTCGGACTGCGGCGGAGTTCCGTGGTCCCGGGCGATGCTGCCGGTCATGGGCGCTCCCTGCGACGGTGGCGGCGGTGTCTCGCGTTACCCGGCGATACCTGATACCGCGAGTAACAGGTATCAGGATCGATGACATCGATGACTGTGTCAATGACTATTGCAATGATTGGGCGCGGGCCCCGTTCCGGGCCCCGGTCGCGGCGGGCTGATTGGATGTCCCTTGTGGATATCCTGTTGCTTCACTCCGCGTTCGGGCTGCGACCCGCCGTGCGCGCCGCCGCCGACCGGTTGCGCGTGGCCGGTCACGAGGTGCACGTCCCCGATCTGTTCGACGGGCGGACCGCGGAGACGGTCGAGGACGGCATGCGCATCACGGAGGAGATCGGCCGGGACGAGCTGCTGCGCCGCGCCGTGCAGGTGGCGGCGCCGCTCAGCGACCGGGGCCTGGTGTACGCGGGATTGTCGTTGGGTGCGGCCATCGCGCAGAACCTCGCGCTGGCCGACGAGAAGGTCCGAGGCCTGTTGCTCCTGCACGGCACCTCGGACATCGCCGAGGGCGCGGCCGTCGACGACCTGCCGGTGCAGCTGCACGTCGCCGACCCCGATCCGTTCGAGACGGCCGACTGGCTGAACTCCTGGTACCTGCGGATGCGGCGCGCCGGGGCGGACGTCGAGATCTTCCAGTACCCGGGCGCCGGGCACCTGTTCACCGATCCGGACCTGCCGGACTACGACCCGGAGGCCGCCACCGAGGCGTGGACCGTCGCGGTCGCGTTCCTCGAATCGCTCTGACCCGGGCTGTTACGAGCCTGTTTGGGATGTGGTGGTGTGGGGTCGTGGTAGGGCGGCTTGTGCCTTCAATGCGGTGAAGCGAACGGCCTGTTCACCTCGTCTATCGGGACGAACGGGCCGTTCACCTCACACCAGCTGGTGCCCACCGGCGTCAGGTAGGTGAAGCGAACGGCCTGTTCACCTCGCCTATCGGGACGAACGGGCCGTTCACCTCACACCAGCCAACGAGGAGCCACCACTACGCAAACGAGTTCTCAAACAGCCCCTATAACAAGCTCTACCCCCGGCCCCAGGCCTGGTTGACGGCGTCGACGATGTGCTGGTAGCCGGTGCAGCGGCACAGGTTCCCGGACAGCAGTTCGCGGATGGCCTCGTCGTCGGGGTGCTCGTCGGGATCGGCGGCGGAGAGCGTCGCGATGAACCCCGGCGTGCAGAAACCGCATTGGAGGCCGTGGCAGTCCTTGAAGGCCTGCTGCATCGGGCTCAAGCCCTCGCCGGGGGTGAGGCCTTCCACCGTGGTCACCTCGGTGCCCTCGGCCTGCACGGTCAGCGTGATGCAGGAACGCGCGGGCTCGCCGTCGATGAGGACCGTGCACGCGCCGCAGATGCCGTGCTCGCAACCGGCGTGGGTGCCGGTGTGGCCGAGGTCGTCGCGCAGGAAGTCCACCAGCAGGCGGCGCACCGGGACGCGGCGCCGGACTTCACGACCGTTGACGGTGAGCGTGATCTCGCGGTGCGCGGCCGGGATGTCAGTCATGCGCCACCTGCTCCAGGGCTCGCTGTGCGGCCGCGCGCAGTGCGGCGCGGCGGGTCGCCGGATCGGCGTGGAGGTCGTCGGGCGGCGTGGCGGAGTCGGCGGCGGCGCCTGCCGCGGCACCGATCGCATCGGCGTCGAGCGCCCGCCCACGCAGGGCCGCTTCGGCCTCGGGAAGTCGTCGCACCGTGCCGCCGATGCCGAGACCGGCCAGTCGCGCGCGGGTCACGGTGCCGCCGTCGAACTCCAGGACCGCGGCCACGCCGGCGATGGCGAAATCCCCTGCCCGCCGGGCGATTTCGGCGAAGCCGTGGCGGGCGGCGCGGATCGGCAGCCGCACCTCGGTGAGGATTTCGTCGGCGGCCAGCGAGGTCTGGTAGGGCGCGACGAACAGCTCGGCGGCGGGAACGGTGCGCCGGCCGCCGGTGCCCGTCACCACGACCTCGGCGTCCAGGGCGCACGCCGCTGCGCACAGCTCCGCCGCCGGGTCCGCGTGCGCCAGTGAGCCGCCGACGGTGCCGCGGGAGCGGATCTGGTGGTGGCCGACGTGGCGCAGCGCTTGCCCGAGCAGCGGGCAGGCCTGCCGGACTAGCGGCGAGGTCTCGGCGGCCCGCTGCCGCACGCCCGCGCCGATGACCAGCACGCCGTCCTCGCGGCGCAGCTCGGTCAGCTCCGGCAGGCGGCCGATGTCGACCAGGATGCTCGGGCGGGCGAGGCGGAAGTTCATCATCGGCATCAGGCTCTGCCCGCCGGCGAGGGCCTTCGCGTCCTCGTCGGCGGCGAGCAGCCGCACCGCTTCGTCGAGGCTGTCGGGGCGGACGTAGTCGAATGGCGGCGGCTTCACGACGCGGCCTCCTCGATCAGCCGCCGCACCGCCGATGGCGTCAGCGGTGTGGTGTCGATGTCGGCGACCCCGAGCGGTTCCAGGGCGTGCTCGACGGCGCGCACGATCGCGGCCGGCGGGCCGATGATGCCCGCCTCGCCGACGCCCTTGATCCCGAACGGGGTTTCGGGCGCCGGGCTGCACATCTCCTCGGTCGCGATGTCGGGGATCTCGCAGGCGGTGGGCAGGAGGTAGTCCATGAACGTGGTGGCCAGCGGTTGGCCGTCTTCGTAGGGCAGCTGCTCGAAGAGCGTGCCGCCGATGCCCTGCGCGACGCCGCCGTGGATCTGCCCGGCGACGGTCTGCGGATTGATCACGCGCCCGCAGTCGTGCACGACCGCGTACCGCACCACCCGCACCTCGCCGGTGGCGGGATCGACCGCGACGACCGCGGCGTGCGCGGCGTTGGTGTAGGTGGTCGAGGCGTTCATCTTGCCGTCGGGACGCGGCACGTGGTCCATTCCGGGCGGCTCGTAGCTCGCTCGCGCGTCGAGCCCGGGTTCGACGCCCGGCGGCAGCTCGAAGGTGCGGGTCAGCGCCACCCGCGCCACCCGTTCCCAGGGCACCGAGCTGCCGGGACTGCCGCGCACCTGGAATCCGCCGTCGGCGAGCTCCAGGTCTTCCGGCGCGGCCTCCAGCAGGTGCGCGGCGATCTCGGTTCCCTTGCGCCGCAACACTTCGGCGGCCTGCGCGATCGCGCCGCCGGCGACGACGGCGCCGCGGCTGGCCCAGCTGCCCAGGCCGAACGGGGCGGTGTCGGTGTCGCCCATCACCACCCGCACCTGCTCGATCGGCAGGGCCAGCTCCTCGGCGACGAGGGTGGCCACCATGGTGTGTGCGCCCTGGCCCATGGCGGAGATGCCGACCGCCACGGTGACGCCGCCGTCGGCGTCGAAGCGCACGTCCGCGGAGTCCTGCCCGCTCCAGGTGCCGGTGATCGAGAAGGCGCTGGCGGCAACGCCTTCGATGTAGGTGGCGTAGCCGACGCCGAGGCGCGCGCCGGGTTCGGCGCGTTCCCGTTCGGCGGCCAGCAGCCGCTCGCCGATCTCGACGGCGCGGTCGAAGGCCACGCGGTGGCTGCCGGAGTCCAGCCGGGCACCGGCGGCGGTCTCGTAGGGGAGCTCGTGCGGATCGACGATCATCCGGCGGCGCAGCTCGACCGGATCGATGCCCAGCTCGCGGCCGATCTTGTCGACCAGCCGCTCGATGGCGAAGGTGCCCTCCGGCATGCCGAAACCGCGGTAGGCGCCGAGCGGCGTCTTGTTGGTGACCACGCCCTGCACCGACACGCACTGGTGCGGAATCCGGTAGGGCCCGCACAGCGAACCGACGGCCACCAGGCTGGGCCCGAATCCGGCGGGGAACACCTCGCCGGAACCCAGATCGGTGCGGATCCGCCCGCGCAGGGCCGCGATCGTGCCGTCGTCGCGGACCGCGGCGGACAGCTCGATGCGCATGTCGCGGGCGTGGCTGGCGGTGATCAGGTGCTCGTGGCGGTCTTCGAGCCAGCGCACCGGGCGGCGCAGCCGCATCGCCAGCCACGGGATCACGTAGTCCTCGGGGTAGACCTCGTTCTTCTGGCCGAATCCGCCGCCGACGTCGGGCGTGATCACCCGGATGTCGCGTTCCGGCAGGCCCAGCACCTGGGCCAGCATCGACCGCACGATGAACGCGGCCTGGGTGGAGGTCCACACCGTCAGCCGGTCGTCGCGGTATTCGGCCACGACGCCGCGGGGTTCCATGGGCGCGGCCGCGTGGCGGTGCGTGGTGTAGGTGCCGCTGATCGTGCGCAGCCGGTCGAACGCCTCGTCCACGGCCGGGTTCTCCGGTGCGGGCATCGAAAGCAGGAGGTTGTCGCCCCATTCCGGGTAGAGCAGCGGTGCGTCCTCGGCGAGGGCATCCTCGGCGGTGTCGATGACGGGCAGCGGTTCGAGGTCGACGTCGACCAGTTCGGCGGCGTCTTCGGCGAGGTAGCGGTCGTCGGCGACGACCACCGCCAGCGGGCAGCCGACGAAGCGCACCCGGTCACGCGCCAGCGGGAAGTGCTGCACGCCGCGTACCCACGGCATCAGGTCCGGAACGGCGCGGATGTCGAGATCCGCGCCGGAGAACGCCGCATAGATCCCGGGAGAATCCAGCGCGGCCGCCGTATCGACGCCGCGCACTTGCGCGTGCGGAACGTCGCTGCGGACGAACGCGGCCTCGACCATGCCGGGCAGGACAACGTCGGCGATGTACCGGCCGCGCCCGGTGACCAAGCGGTCGTCCTCGATGCGGGGCACCCGGACGCCGAGCAGCGTCGGGCGCATGCTCTGCACCGGTTGCACCATCAAGCCTCCCCAGCCGCCGAGTGCGCCGCAGCCCGGCGCGGTGGCGGCGGTCACAGCGACGATCCCTCGGGTAGCGTGCGGCAACCCCGGTTCGCGCGCAATCCACCGGAAGTTGGCTCTGAAGGCGAAGTTGGCTCTGAAGGCTTCGGGTAGAGGTACCCGCACCAGGCAATTCTGCGTGCCTAACCCTTCAAGGTGCAGAGGAACCGCGCGAAGGAGCCGGAGTCGAAGACCAGCACCGGGCCATCGGGATCCTTCGAGTCCCGCACACCGACGACAGTCGGCTGAACAGCAACCTCGACGCACACGCCGCCGTTGCCCTGGTTATAGCTGGATTTGCGCCAAGCGGCATTCTCAAGAGCTAAGGCCGACATCGTTGTTCCTCCCGGTGGTCACCGGTACTTCTTGAGCACGCGAGCAATGAGTTGTCGGGTCTTCGGGACAGGCAGTGCAGCGTTGCTCAGTCGCTCGAAGAACCACCTCGTCTGGCTCTGAAGGGGCGGGCGCTGGTCGCGTGCGGGGCCGTGAGCACTTTGGGCTGCTATAGCGACCCAAAAGACTCACGGCCCCGAGCTCGCCGGTCAGCGGCCTGCCGGGTAGCGGGAAGTGCTGCACGTCGCGCACCCACGGCATCAGGTGCGGAATGCGCGAGCGTCGAGGCCCGCGCCGTTGCGGGGTTCAGTGTTCCGTTGCAGTTGCCGCACCGCTCGGCGTTTTCTTCGCGGCGCCGATGGCGAGTGCCAGCAGCGCCAATGCGCTCAGTCCGAGGGCTGCCGCGACGGCCGGCAGCAGTCCGGCCCCCAGGCTGCTCAGGGTCAACCCTCCGATGGCTCCGCCCAACGAGACTCCGAGGTATGTGCCCGAGGTGTTGAGCGCCAATGCCTGCGGTGCGGCCGGTCCGGCGAGCAGGTGGAGGCGCGCTTGAATCGCCGGGGAATTCCAGAAGGCCATGCCGCCCCAGACCGTTCCCACCACGAGGAGAACGGAAAACGGTACGGGGCGGGCGAACCAGAGCACGCCCAAGAGCACCATGATGCCGGTGAAGGTGCTGATCCCGGCGACCAGTGTGCGGTCCGAACCCCACCGGTCGGTGGCCTTCCCGCCTGCCCAGATGCAGACGATGCCGGCCAACCCGGACGAGCTGAAGGCGAGCGCGCGCTGATCGACGCCGGCGTTGCTCACCGCGTCGAGGTAGGGGGCCGTGTAGGTGAGCATCATCATCGATCCGGTCATGAGCGCGCAGTTCGCCATGAGCCCGAGCGATACCGGCGCGCTGGCGAGAGCGCGCAACTGTTCGGGGATGCTCGGCACGTCGCCGGCCTCGCCGCGCTCGCGAGGCAGGGTTGCGAGCAAGAATGCCAGCGCCGCGGCTCCGGCCACCGCCATCGAGACGAATGTCGTTCGCCAGCCCCAATGGCCGCCGATCCAGGTGCCTATCGGGACGCCGGCCGCGATCGAGCCCGTGACGCCGAGCGCCACGACTGCGACGTACCTGCCGATGTGGCTTTCCGGAGCTCGCTCGGCGGCGTAGGCGAACACCGCCGGGGTGGACGCCGCCGCCGCGATCGCCGCCACGACCCGCAGGGCCACCAGGAGGCCGAAGCCGGTCGTCGTGGCCGCCAAGAGGTTCGCCACGACGAAGATCACGAACGAGGCGGTGAACAGGTACCGGCGGGACACCCGGGCCAGGGCGACTCCGGCGATCGGCGCGGCGAGAGCGACGGTGAGGGAGAAGACGGTCACCAGCTGCCCGGCGTGCGCCTCGCTGACACCCAGATCTCGCGCGATCTCCG
Source organism: Saccharopolyspora sp. NPDC050389 (assembly GCF_040655595.1). Lineage (NCBI taxonomy): Bacteria > Bacillati > Actinomycetota > Actinomycetes > Pseudonocardiales > Pseudonocardiaceae > Saccharopolyspora > Saccharopolyspora sp. NPDC050389. The sequence goes on along the minus strand of NZ_JBFAKG010000004.1, from coordinate 184,636 downwards.
GCAGAACACCCGCGATCACGTAATCATCGGTGTAGAAGACGAAAGCCGCTGCGAGCAGTGCGAACAGCCACGCGGGCACAACTGATCTCCTTTTGCAATACAACAATGCCTGACAGTGCGCGTACCAGGTCACTGGATGTCGGTTCGGCGTCGGCTCTTCGAGAACGCCCCGGCCACCGGGCGGAAGACCGGGATTCGTCGTGCGGAAACGACGAATCCCGGTCGACGCTCATCCCCGATCGGAAGCAACTCCGCGATCAGGTCCTGCAGAGCGTCGATGGCAGATCCATCCGCGAGTCCGGTCAACGTGCGAATCGAACACCAGGTGAGCCCTTTCCCGTGCGATCACACCTTGGTCGCAGCCGCCCCGAAGGGTTCGGAGCGCGCGTCAACCGCCGAGTCCTTCGGCGGCCAAGAGGCGGAAAGCCGCCTCGATGACGTCCTCGCTGCGCTGTCCGAGGTCGATCCGAGCTGGCATTGCCGCACACTATCACAGGTGTGATAGAAATCGGCGCCGCTGTCGGCCGGCAGGCTCGCCGGTCAGCGGCCTGCCGGGTAGAGGTACTGGTCAGGCGGGATCGTCGTGCTGTGCGCCCAGGCTTCGAAGAAGCCGTTGAGGTCCTTTCCGGACACTTCCTTCGCCAGCTCCTCGAACTGCGGCCAGGAGGCGTTGCCGCCCGCGTACTTGGCCTGCCACTGCTGGAGGGTGCCGAAGAACGCCTCGTCGCCGATGCTCCGGCGCAGTGCGTGCACCATCAGCGAGCCCTTGTCGTACAGGGCTTGGTGCAGGGGGTTCTCCTGGCCGGGGTCGTACAGCTTCACCGACCAGAACTCCGGGTTGTTCCGTTCCTCCTCCACAGTGGATTTGTAGAACGACTTGTCGATGTCGACGCCGTTGTGCTCCTGCCACAGCTGGACGGAGTACTGGGCGACGCACTCGGCTATGCAGCCGTCGCGCCAGTCGGTGAACGACACGTTGTCGCCGAACCACTGGTGGGCGTTCTCGTGCAGCAGCGAGAAGTCGAAGACGGAGCCGAAGTACGTCGGCCGGGTCTGGGTTTCCAGTGCGCCCGGGTTCTCCCCGGAGGTCTTGCCGAGCACGATGCTGCCCGCCGAGGAGAACGGGTACTTCCCGAATTTCTCGGCCAGCACGTCCATGATCTCGACGTATTGCTCCTCGGTGGCCGGGTCGATCTGCGTGCCGGGGGAGTAGGCGTTGATGACCGGCGTGCCGTCGGAGAGCTTGGACGTGCGCACGGTGAACTTGTCGATCGCGACCGTCGTGAGGTAGGTCGCGATCGGCTGGTCCTCGTGCCACCGGAAGGTCGCCTTGCCGCCGGCGGTGGTGGTCTCGCCAGGCAGCCCGTTGCCGATCACCGTCCAGCCCTCGGGGACGGTGGCCGTCAGGTGGAACGCGGCCTTGTCGGACGGGTGGTCGTTGGCCGGGTACCACGACGTGGCCGAATGCGGCTCGCCCAACGCGTTGGCGCCGCCGTTGGGGAACGTGTGCCAGCCGCCACCGCCCGGCAGCCCGGAGTACCGGACGCGCACGGCGAACGAAGCACCCGCGGCGATGGGGCTGGCGGGGGTGATCACCAGCTCGTGCTCGCCCGCGCGGCCGAACGACTTCGCGGCGACGCCGTCGACGGACACGTCGGTGACCTGAAATCCGGACAGGTCGAGGTGAAAGCCGTCCAGCTCCGCGCTCGCAGTCGCGGTCACCGTGGTGTCGCCTTCCAGGTAGCCCGGCCTGGCCGGGTCGTAGCTGATGCCGACGTCGTAGCGGGTCACGTCGTAGCCGGAGTTGCCGTCGTCCGGGAAGTACGGGTCGCCCAGGCCACCGCTGCCGGGCTGGGCCGACGCGGTCGCGATGCCCAGCACCATGACGCCGGCGACGGCGCCCGTCACGAGGATTCGGTTACGCACCGGCCACGCTCCAGACCGCCTGGATGATGGCGTTCGTGCTGATGACCTCGGCTTCCGGATCGACGTTGTCGATCGTGTCGCAGGCGTCGTGGATGCACGCGCCGACGCCGTTGGTGAACCCGGACACCGGCACCCCGGCCGCGTCGAAGGACTCGTGGTCCGAGCCGCCTACGCCGATGTCGAATGTCGGGATGCCCTGGTCAGCGAAGTGGCGTTCGAACACGTCGGTCGCGGGCGCGCCCGCGTGGATCACCAGCCACTGCCGGTCGCCCTTGGAGCCGGTCATGTCGAAGTTGAGGTACACCGCGATCTTCGCCAGCTCCTCGGGCGTGCGCGCCGCCACGTACTTCGCGGAGCCGATCAGCCCGGGTTCCTCCGCGCCCCACCAGGCGAACCGGAGGTGCTTGGCCGGGGCCGGGTTCGCCTCGCTCACGGCCAGCGCGGTGGCCAGGATCGCGGCCGAACCCGTGGCGTTGTCGCTGATCCCCGGGCCGGCGGGCACGCTGTCGAGGTGGGCGCCCAGGAGCACCACCTGGTCCTCGTCGCCGCCGGGCCAGTCCGCGATCAGGTTGTAGCCCTTGGCCCCGTCGTGCTCGAACTCCTCGACGGAGGTCCGGAAACCCGCTTCGTCGAGCCGTTCCTTCACGTAGTCCAGGGATTCCTGGTACCCGCGGGTGCCGTGCGCCCGGTTTCCGCCGTTGCGGTCCGCGATCCGCTGGAACTCCTGCAGGTGCGGCAGGACATCGGCGGTGGACACGACGGGGGTTTCGGCGGCTTGCGCGGTGGGAGCCCAGGTCAGTGCGGCGCTCGCCGCGAGCAGGGCCGCCAGGGTGCGTGATCTCATGTGCCAGAACGGTAGGGACGAGCTGTCAAGAACCTGTTGTGATCGGATGAGATTCCCTTTCGGGGAACCATTTCCGGGGCCGACCGGGCCAAAAAGACGTCGATCAGATCGGGATCAAGCTCTGCAGGGGACCGGCCGTCGCGGTCGGGCCAAGGCCCGCGTCCTTGACCCGACCGCGAGACTCAACTCCGCTAACAGGGCATCGGTGCCGTCGGCGCCGAGCACTGCCATCAGTGCCGGAACGCGACCTCGACTCCGGGTTAATACAGGGTGTTCAGCAAAGCTTTGGGGAATCGGCCTTGATCTCCAGTGACACACCAAGAGCAAGTCCACTGGTGGTCAACAGATCTCGCCACATCGCGCCTTCCTGCTCGTATGTGGGAAATCAATCCGTCATGTTGTCAAAGCATCCAACTCGACGCAGGTGGCTTGGTATGCCTGCGGGCATGCGGCGATGAGGTCATCGACAGCAAAGCGCCAGTCTTGCTGACTCAATCGGTGCGCGAGGTCTGGCGTCTTCGACTCTGCGGAGTTGCGGACTCGGCGACCTCGGCGAGATCTTTCCTCAACGGCAGCCTACGTATGGCTTGATTCGGCAACGACTTCGCCTGGGTATGCTGTGCCCATTGGCTTTGGTGCAAGGCGAGCGTGCTCCGAAGCCGGTCTCCCTACCTCGAGGCGTTCAATTCGTGAGGTTTGGCGAACCCCGTTCTTGGCCAGCGCGGTCTCGCATCGATGGCGTTCTACGTCCATTTCCGGCCAGCGCTCCAGGAAGCTGTGGCGATCCTCACCGCGTGTTAGGCCATCCGGTCCATATCCTGTAGTCCTGACCGTCGCGCCGGCCACGAGTGGGGAGAGAACCGCGTTGCCCGAGTCACCCGAGAGCACGCCCAGCTACTTCGAGCGGCTCGACGCGCACCGCTTCAAGCCGACCGCCCACGCCAGCGGGGCGTGGCGCAGCGACGAGCAGCACTTCAGCCCGCTGGGCGGGCTCATCGTCCACGCGATCGAGCGCGCGCGTGCCGGCCGCCCCGAGCTGCTGATCAGCCGCATCAGCTTCGACATCCTGGGCAAGATCGACCTCGACGAGTTCGAGATCCACGTGGAGACGACCCGGCCGGGCCGCACCATCGAGCTGATGGAGGCCACCACGATCATCGCCGGGCGGCCCGTGGTCCGGGCCCGCGCGTGGTTCCTGGGGGAGCAGGACACCAGCGCGGTCGCCGGGGGCGAACCCGATCCGCTGCCGGCCCCCGAGTCGCTGGAGCCCTGGCCGATGAGCTCGCTGTGGTCCGGCGGTTTCATCGCGTCGCTGGAAACCCGGACCGTCGGCGCACCGCAGCCCGGGCGCACCACGGCCTGGGTGTCCACCCGGACCGACCTCGTGGCCGGCGAGCCGGTCAGCCCGGTGGCGTCCTACGTGGCGCTCGTCGACACGGCCAACGGCATCGCCGTGCGGCAGGAGCCGACCAAGTGGATGTTCCCCAACGTCGACCTGTCGATCCACCTCTACCGCCAGCCGGAAGGCCGCTGGACCGGGCTGGACACCACCGTCGTCTTCGGCGGCCACGGCCAGGGCCTCACCAGCACCGTCCTGCACGACGTCCGGGGCCCGATCGGGACCGCGCAGCAGAGCCTCACCGTCCGCCCCCTGGAGCAGTAGCCAGCGCTCACTTGCGCCCGAAGAACTCGATCTCGCCCAGTGCGATGTGCTTGCCCTCGGTCAGGCCGGTCACCGTCTTGATGTGCACCCGGACCTTGACCACGTCGCTGGTCTTGATGCGGACCTCGTACGGGGCCGGGCTGTCGGGCACGTCGACGGTCTCCGTGCGGGTCCGGCCGCCGGAGCTGGTGGCGGTGATCTCCAGCCGGGCGGGCCGGGCCTGGCTGCGGAACTCCTCGTCCTTCCGCGACGGCCCGGTGCTCACCAGCATGCCCACCAGCCGGAACGGGTGATCGAAGTTGAACTCGGCCCATTCCCCGGGCCGCTCGGTTCCCCAGTACACGTCCCTGAGCCCGTCCACGGCCTTGCCGCGCGGGTGGTCGGGCATCTCGCCGCTGGCGCTGGAGCTCACCGGTCCGATCGGCGCCGCCCCGAAGGTCTTGTCGAGCACGTCCTCGACGATCTCCCGGCCGGTCGGGTAGAACAGGACGCCGCCGATCACCAGGACGATCACCACGGCTAGGACGACGAGCCGCCGCCACACCTTGCCGCGATCGATCCGGCGCCGCCGGCGCGCGCGATTCGATTGCGGCGCTTCGGAATCCGGGGCGAGCGGCGCGGCGCAGCGGATGCAGAACCGTCGTTCGGGCGGGTTGGGGGCGCCGCACGCGCCGCACGGCGGGCCCTCGGGCGCGGGCTCCGCGACCGGCGCGCTCGGCTCGGGCCGCGGCGCGACGGGCTTCGCCGGCTGCACGGCGGCCGGTTGCTCCGGCTCCGGCTCGGCGACCGGTCCCGCAGGTGGTTCCGGTGCCGCCGGGACGGGAGCGGGCGGCGGCGGGACCGGGATTCGTGCCGTCGGCGCTGACGGGTCCGGGGCGGGTGGTTCGGGTTCGGCGCCCTTGTCCCAGCCCAGGTAGGCGCCGCAGGTGGTGCAGAAGTCCTCGCCGCGGGCGACTTGGGCGCCGCACGTCGAACAGGAGCGCATCGGGTCATCCCCCTTCCCGTTGTGGCGGCCCCGGCAGGACCTCGACGGTGCAGGTGAGGTGGATCGGGCAGGCCGCCTCGACCACCGCGTCGACCTGCTTTCGGTCCACTGCCGAGCGGCCCGGCCAGACCTGGACCACGGCCCGGGTGATCGCGTTGCCGGGCAGCGCGGTGCCCGGCCGGGTCGACCACACCGCGCCCGGGCCGTCGAGCACTCGCGCGTGCACCCCGGCGCACAGCCAAAGCCGGTCCACGAGCCCCCGCACGGTGCCGTTGCGGCGGTGCAGCTCGACGGCGCGCATCACCACTGCCCGCCGCAGCGGCGGCGGCCACGCCGGGTCGAGCTCCACCGAGACCCAGTCGGCCAGCCAGGACGCGAAGTCCTCCGGCGCCACGCGCGGGTCGAAATAGCCCGCGATGTTGTCCATTGTGGACAGAATTGGGGCGAGGACCGAGTCCAGGCCCCCGGTGAACCGCTGGGCGAAGTCGTCCCCGGCGTACAGCGCGGGGAGCTGGTCGCCGAGCGGGTAGCGGCTGGGCAGGTCGGGTACCGCGCGGCGGCTCATCGCGGCCCCGGACCTTCCGCCGGATCGCCGGAGCCCACCAGCACCTGGTGCTGGTGGGAGAAGACCAGCGCGTGGCCGGCCAGCTCGACGCGATCCACCGGCGTTCCCCGCTGCCCGGTGATCGGGTCGGCTGGGAACAGGCGGATCTCGTCGATCAGCTCGACGCCCCTGACCTGCTGGAGCACGGCGAAGACCTCGCCGACCTGGACCGGCCGCCCGAACGGCCAGCCGGTGCCGTCGGCGCCGCCGCGCAGCGGGTTGAGGTACCGGTAGAGCGCGTCGAGGGCGTCGCGGTTCACCTGGTTCACGTCGGCTTCCGCGGAGCGCATCCGCGCCACGACGGTGATGCCCTGGTAGAACGGCGGCTCCACGACCAGGCGGGTGCCGAGCAGCCGGTGCTCGTCGAGCCGGGCGGCGATCGCGGCGAGCAGCTGCGGCGAGGGGATCAGCTGCTCGAACCGGAGCTGATCGCCCGCATCGGCCACGGCGTTCGGCACGACCAGGACGCGGGCCGCGCCCGGTTCGTGCTCCGCGCCCGTGGGCAGGCAGCGGATCCTGGCTGCGGCCGGCGCCGCCTGCCACGCGATCTGCTCGTAGTCCGCGGCGGTCACGGCACGCTCCTGCACCCGGAGTTGGTGCGGCGCGCGCACTTTCGCCTCGGACACCGTCTCCCCATCGACGCCGCCGATGGCGGCCTCGCGGTTCTCGACATCGGCCACGTAGGGCACCGAGCTGCGCAGCACCGAGATCGCGCCACGTGCCACGTTGCCCGATCGCCCGCCGCCCGTGCGGTACTCCGGCACCCTGATGTGCGCGCCCTTGGGCGGCACCGCCCCGTATCGGCGCAAGGTGCCGTCCGGCGCGCGCACGGCGGGCGGGAAGAGGAACTCGCCGTTCGTCGCGTCGAGCGTGACGTGCCGGTCGGCGGGGCCGGAATTGCCGAAGTGCTCCACGACGTGCCAGTCCTGCCAGCCGTCGTCCGCGGCGACCTGCACCACGACCGGCTCGGCGTCGGTGAGCACCGGCGCCCGGTCGAGCCGGAACCGCTGGCCCGGCACGCCGTCGGAAAGGCCCAGCGCGACGTCGGTGACGGTCTCGGCGTGCTCGACGGTCGTGGTGCCGCCGATGGTGAACACCTCCGCCACCCGGACGGTCGGCGACTCGGAGTAGAACGGCTGGTTGTGTTCCGGAGCCACGACCCGGCAGCGCAGCCAGCCCGCCCGGACGCCCGCCACCGACGACAGGGCGTGCCCGGCGGGCACCTGCAGCACCACCTCGCCGGGCCGGTTGAGGCCGCCGGTGGTGTCGTCGAAGACCACGCACTCGCTCCAGCGCACCCCGTCCCACGACTCCCACACCAGCGGCGGCTGCCGGGGATCGACACCGATGCCTTCGACCTGGCTGTCCAGCCGCACCGCGACCACGCAGCGCGGGACGGCGTTGGTGAGGCCGAACAGCATGGCGTCGTCGACGGCCGGTTCCGCCTGGAAACACGGCACGTCCTTGCCCGCGTCGAGGTCGCCGGTGTGGTTCTGCTGCGCCCCGGCCGCCGAGATCGTCACCAGCGTCGTCAGCTCGCAGGGCACGATGGGCAGTTCGTCGGTGGTGGCGAAAACGACCGCCTCCTCGGTCTCCGAACGCGCGGTGGCGACCTCGGTGCCCAGCGGGAGGAGCACCGTTTCCGGCTGCGCGGCCGACAGCCAGAAGGTCACGTCGGCCCGCGCCGCCGACGGCGGGAACAGGCGGACGCCCAGCAGGTCGAGGAACGCGAGGTAGTTCTTCTCTGGCACCCTGTTCAGCCGGTAGATGAGCTGGTCCACCATGTGCGCGAACGTCTCGATGAGGGTCACGCCCGGATCGGAGACGTTGTGGTCGGTCCACTCCGGAGCGCGCTGCTGCACGTAGCGCTTCGCCTCGTCGACGAGTTCCTGGAACCGGCGATCGTCCAGGTTCGGAATGGGCAGTGCCATCAGTCCACGTCCCCCTGCTCCTCCGCAGTGCTGTGCGGGATCGTGTAGAAGGGGAAGACGAGGTTCCTGCGGTCGTTGGTGGCGCGCAGCGTGTAGTGCACGTCGATGTACAGCACGCCTTCCTCGACGGTGTCGAACGCGACGACTACGTCGGCCACGTCGATCCGGGGTTCCCAGCGCCGCAGCGCGCTGCGCACCTCCTGGGCGATGCGCCCGGCGGTGGCGCCGTCACTCGGGGCGAACACGTACTCGTGGATGCCGCAGCCGAATTCCGGGCGCATCGGGCGCTCGCCCGGTGCGGTGCCCAGCACGAGGCGGATCGCCTCCTCGATCTCCTGCTCCCGCTCGACCATCGCGATGCCGCCGGTCGCCCCGACCCGCATCGGGAAGGCCCAGCCGCGGCCGATGAAGCGCTCGCTCACAGCGGGCCTCCGATCAGCACGTTCGGCGCCCCGAAGGCGACGGTCGCGCCGCAGGTGGTCTTGTCGTTCATCCGCGCGGCGGGCAAGCCGCCGATGAGCACCACACCGGAGCGGGGTGGACTCGGCATGAGCTTGTTCCCCGCGCTCAACACGGTGTGCGGCAGCAGCGGGCACAGGTGCTGACTTCCCGTCACCGCGGCGGGTTTGCCGCCGATGAGCACGGTGGCCACCTTGCGAGCGGCGGGCGGCGGAGGCGGGCCGATGGTGCCTCCGTGGGAGGTGGGATCGCCCATCCGGGCTGCGGGTGGCATCGCGGGAACTCCTTGTCAGCGTGTGGAAAACGGCCTGATCAGTTGATGTGGACCATGCGGCCGCGCAACGTCGCCATCGCGCCGCCGTCGATTCCCACGTTGGTTCGGCCGTTGATCGAGACCGACGTCTTCGCGTCGATCGACACCGACCTGCCGGTCAGGGTGATGTCGCCGTTTCCGGCGTCGAGCGTGATTCCCCGGTCGGTCAGTGACACCGAACTCAGCGCCCGCTTGCCGCCCACGGCGGACACCGTGATGTCGATCGTGCGCCGCTTCTCGTCCATCCGGATGTCCAGCCGCTTGTTCCCACTGGTGAGCCGGAGCCCCGGCGCATCGGTGGTGGAGTCGATCAGTTCGAGCCGATGTCCCTTGCGGGACACCAGGGAACGCCGGTTGACCTTGCCGGTGGTGCGGTCGACCAGCGGCAGGTCGTGCGGCGACGGGTTGTCCCGGCCGTTGTAGAGCCCGCCGAGCACGTAGGGCCGGTCGAGGCTGCCCTGCTCGAAACCGACCAGCACCTCGTCGTTGACGTCGGGGCTGAACACGCCGCCACCGCCCTGCCCGCCGAGCTGCACGGTGCGGACCCAGTCGGTCACGTAGGCGTCGTCGAGCCACGGGAACTTGAGCTTCACCCAGCCCCGCTCGGCCTTGCCCGCCTCCTTGATGTCGGTCACGATCCCGGTGGCCAGGCCGGGAATGCGCGGGCCCCGGTCCGGCGCGTTGGCGCCGGTGACCAGCCCGGTCAGCGACCGGTCGGGAGAGGTGCTGACCAGCACCGTGGTGCGGTAGCCGTTCCCGGGTTCCAGCACGTGGTGCACGGCCGTCGCGGTGAACCGCCCGGAGAAGTCGGGCCCGACGTTGCCCAGCGCGACCGGCACTCCCGCGCGCAGTTCCGGGTTGCCCTCCGCGACCGCTTCGATCTCGCCCAGCCCCGCGCTCATCGACGCCGCCAGCGCGCGTGCCGCCGCCGCGGCCTCGGCCTGCGTGCCGTAGGGCGTGTCGGTGACGCGCATCCGGGCGCCCTTGCCGAACTTGCCGGTGGCTTTCGCCGCGGTGAGCCCCGGCCGCACGGTCGTGCTCCTGGTGGCGTTCTCCTCGGCTATCAAAGGACGTTTGGTGGCCACGTTCCAGCCGCGCACCTCGACCTTGTCGACCTGATCCATGGCCGTGAGCACCGCGCGCAGCGCCATCAGGTTCCGGCCGTACTCCAGGACGAACGGGCTCCTGGTCGCCGGGGTGGCGGGCGCGGGAGCGCTCGCGGCCGGCTTGAGCGCGGCGAAGTCCAGCCGCCCCTTCTCGTCGATCCGCACGGTGACGCCGTGTTCCTGCGCCAGGTTCTGGAGGAACTCCCAGTCCGACACGTTCGCCTGGGAGAGCTGGGTGTAGGTGATCGGCTTGGCGTCGATGCGGCCGGCCCGCAGGCCCGCGCCCGTCGCGACCTTCCGCACGATCGCGGCGGCGGTCATGTTCCGGAACGCCGTGACCTTGCGGCCCCGCATCAGCCGGTGCGCCTTGCTCATCGCCCGCACCACGGTGAACGAGCCGGTGCCGTCGGTGTCCAGCTCCAGGCCGGTGACCTCGCCGGTGAACAGGCGCTTCGGCGCCTGGCTGCCGGTGGTGGCGACCGACACCGTCAGCGGCGAACCGATGGTGATGCCGGTCGCGGTCAGCAGCTCGTGGTTCGGATCCCGGAAGGTCAGCAGCGCCGCGTCGGGCAGCCCTACGTTCTCGTCCACCACGCAACTGGTGAGCTGCTCCTGCCAGGCCGCCGGCAGCGGGCCGGGCGTGGCCACGATCGGATCGGCGGCAACGGATCGCCCGCCTTCTTTCGCGCCCATCACGCACCGTCCTGTCCGTCGTCGAAGGCGGGCACCAGCAGTTCGGTGCCGGGCGCCAGGATCATGGGGTCGTCGATCTCGTTGGCCTCGGCGATGATCCGCCACGCCGTGGCGTCGCCGTACTCGTGCCAGGCGAGCTGCGGCAGGCTGTCGCCGGCGACGACCCGGTGCGTGCGGCGGGCGTTCTCAGAACCCGACGTCGGGTTCTGGCCCGGGGTGTCGACGCTGGCCTCCTCGATGCCCAGCGAACAGGTCGCCCGCAGCGGCTTGCCGTCGACGTCGAACAGCGAGTAGTCGACCGAGAAGCTCGACAGCACCCCGTTGAACGAGGTCGTCCTGGCCGTGCCCCATTCGAACCGCACCCACGGGCTGGCGGGCTTCTTGCTGGCCAGGCTCTTCGGGGTCGGCACGCAGGCCACCATGAGGTCTTCGATCTTCTTCTCCACCGAGCCGTCGTGCTTGCCGGTGGCGTCCAGGAACACTTCGAGGGAGAGGGAACGCGGGCCGCTGCCGACGAACTCGGGCAACGCCGCGTCCGGCGCCATCCGGGACGGCTTGCGCCGCCACTCGGTGCTCTTGGTCAGCGCGAGCTTGTTCGGGTTGAACTGGAACCTGACCCGCTTGATCGTCGCGCCCGGTTTCGCGCCGACCTTCGCGGGCGGCTCCATGATCAACAGCTGGGCGCGGGCGAGGTTGTTGCCCGGTGCGGCGGCCATCCGGCCCCTCCTCTCACGACGGTTGCAGGCCCAGGTGGGCGATTTCCAGCGTCTCCACCGCGGCCTGCGCGTTGGACGGGTCGAAGGACGGGCCCTGCCAGCTGACCGGGATGATGCCGAGCACCTGCCACCGGGCGATGGGCGTGAGATCCGGCTTCAGCGCGACGATCTCGCCGTTCTTGCGCTCGGCGCGCCGGATGATCTGCGCGAGCCACCGCGAGATCTTGGTGGTGTCGCTGGTGACCGGCCGGGTCAGCGTGATGTTGGACCAGGTGATCCGGGTGGGCAGCTGCCAGGTGAAGCCGTTGTTGCCGCCCTCGGCGAACTGCTCCACCTCGACCTGGGCGCCGAGCCCGGAGCAGGTGTTGAACCTGCCCAGGTCGTTGCCCCCGATGACCAGCCGGAAGAACACACTGGACGCGAAGATCTCCTGAGGCACCGACAACACTCCTTCCGAACGTACTAGCGGCGGCGGTCGTGCAGCCGCCCGATTCGTTCCCTGCCGTGGCGGAACTCGGCGCGCAGCAGCCGGCCTACGGGCTCGATCAGGCGACGAGCCAGCTCGTCGATGTCGTGCCCGCCGGCGCCGGCCGCCCCGGCCGGGGCGCTGTCCTGTTCACCGGTGGCGACCGGCTCGTCCTTGCGCTGGACCACCGTGACCGGAACTCCAGGCGGGACACCGGGAATCGGGCTCGATGGGATCGCCGGTCCCGGCCCGGCGACCGGCTTCGCAGACGCGGTCTTCTTCCGGTCTGCGGACCGTTTTTCCGGGGCGGCGCTCGCACGCTGCACGATAGGAGCCGCCGACCGGGACACTGGGAGATCTTCGCGCGCGCCCGGGCCGCTGTCGTGCGGAGTTTCTGTTACCTGGCGGGGAACTGGCCCCGCGGAGATCGACGAGGACGGCAGGACTTCACCGCCGGGCCGGTGCGGTGACGTCGAGATCGGGGCGAGCTGCACTGGCGCGCTGGATGTTGGGGGAGCGGTCGAGATCGGGGCTAGCTGTACCGGCGTGCTGGATGCCGGGGAAGCCGAGATCCGGGCTGGCTGCACTGGCGTGCTCGGTGCCGGTCGGGGCTGCGTGATCCCGGAAGGCCGTGGCGGTGTCGGGTCAGCCTGGTTCCAGCGCACCGGTGCCACCGGCCGCGCGGCGGGCTGAGGGCTGCGCGCCGCGCCGAATCCCGTTCCGTGGCCGACGCGTGCGGTCAGCGGCCGCGCCGCCAACAGCGGCAGGGTGCGCTGGACGGGTTCGTGCGTGTGCAACCGATCCCCGGCCTGCGTCGTTGCGCGGCTCGGGGTTCCGGGCGCTCGAACCTGGCGTTGGACGACGGCAGCGGCAGCATCGGAGACCTGAGCTCGGGAAGCTCCGGTCAACGGGAGCACGGTCGGCGCATCGCTTTCCGGTGGAAGGACCTGTGCCGTCAGATCCGCGGTTTCGGGCGGGGCCGCGGGAGATTCCTGGGGCCGGGCTGAGCGTTGGACTACCGGTGCCAGGCCTGATCCGGGTTCGGCCGTGGCATCCCCGACCGGCAGGCCCGGGTTCGGGGCCGTCTGATTTTGCCTGGAAGTGGGATCCTCCGGACGCCGGACCGCTTCGGTGTCGGCCCGATCGGATGCCGAAACCTCGTGTACCGCCGGAAGAGGATGGTCCGGCGGTGCGCTCAGCGGGTTCGCGATCCGTTGCACAGCAGTGGATTCGTGGATCAGCGGAGCTGCTAGCGGATTCTGGGGCGGGTTCTCGTCTTGTCCTCGTTCGGGGCTGCCCGGAGTTGCGTCACGGGCCGAGTGCGGGACGACGAGATCGGTCGCCGGTGAGTGCGCGTCGCCGGGTGTCGTTGGTCGTGGCGCTTCCCCTGGGGTGTCCTCGTGGGCGAGTCGTTGCACCACCATGGATTCCGCGGATTCGTGGATCAGCGGCGTGACCGGGGCGTCTGCCGACGGGCTTCGAGGTGGGATTCCGGCTGGTCCGTGCGGTGTCTCGCCCGGGCTGTCCGGTTCGGCACGGCCGGTCGATGGTGGGGCGGAGCCGCGCGTCGGTGAGTGCGCGTCGCGGTGTTCCGCATTCTGCGGAGGTGTCGTCGTGGCGAGTCGCTGCACCACCACGGGGTCCGCTTCCTTCGGCGCACTGCCGTGCTGCGGTGCGGTGGAGATTTGCGGCTTAACCGGGGCGGCGGAGTCGGGGTGAACCGTCACGGGAGGGTCGGTTGCGGGCGTGCCGGTCGGCGCTGCTTCCGGTTTGCGCTGCACAACGGGAGGATCAACCGGGAGCGGGGCCGACTCGGCGGGCGCCGGAGGGACTTCGGCGCTGGTCGACCCGGCAGGCGTCGCGGACGGCGGGAGCTGGGCGATCGGTGCTCCGATGCCCAAGCGGGGGCGAACCTCGGGTGGCGCCTGCCTTCCCGGAACATCAGGTGCGGAGGTTTTCCTCGTCCGCTGGACTGCCCGGTGCTCGCTGGTGCGGGACGGCGCCGGATCGTTACCCGCCAGCGGCAGAGCCGCCGATTCGGCCTCCGGGGCCTGATCCGGCGTGCGATCTGCGCCGGGAAAGACCACGGCGTTGGGCGGAAGGGCGCGCAACGGCTCGCCAGGACCTGATCGCACGGTGACGTCGGGCTTGGTCGTGCGGGAAACCTGCCGCTGCACGACCGGATCCTGAGGCGCGTCCGTCCCGTCGCCCTGATGTGGAGCATCCACAATGGATGTGGGCGTCGAATGCTCAGCCGGTCGTCCGGATGCTGCCTGCGGCCGTGGCCTCACCGAGCGCAAGGTCCGGGGTGCGAGTGGCGTTGCCAGCCGAGCCACGGTCAACGGCGGAGACAACCGTCGTGGTCGCACCGGAGCGACAGTCCCTTCGGCAGCAAGGGATTCCGTCGAGCCACCGGACGCGGCGGGCACCGGGGAGTAGTCCAGTGGCACCGGATCGCCGTCGCCTGCGGGACCGACCACGGGCAGCGCCTCGGCCGCCGAGCGCTGTACGGGAACCCCGGCGGCCGGACGGAGCAGCCCGTGCACGAGACCGGACGGTGCGCCTGCGTCGAGGCTGTGCCTGAGTCCGGTCATCACGCCGTGGTCCTGGAACGAGGTCACGGAATCCCGGAACCGCATGGCTCCGGTCACGTCGCAGGCGGCGCGCTGGATCACGCCGGGATCGGCGGCGGCACGCCGCCACCCGCCGTCCCAGCCGGGCGTGGTGGCCGGCCGCGCCGAGCCGTCCTCGCGCCGCGCCTCGCCGCGGCGACGGCGGAAGAGGTCCCACAGGCTCACCCGGTCACCCGCCTTCGTTCACCCTGGTGTTGATTCGCGCGATCTCGCGAACCCAGCGCCGTCGCTCGTGGTGGTCGAGTTCGAGGATCTCGGCGCGGGGCCAGTGGAAGTGGTAGGCGACGTACGCGACCTCCTCGTGCAGCCGGTCGACCGCGTACGTCACGATTCCCCCAGGCGCCCGCCGGCGAGGTCGACCTCGAATGCCGTGCCGCAGGACGGGCAGGTGACGCCGGCCCTGGTGTGCCCCTCGCTGTTGATCCGCCGGTAGAAGTCCTGCAGGAAGGCGATGTCGGTGGCGTACATGTTCTCCACCAGCCCCGTGTGCACCTCGGTGAGGCCGCCCAGCCTGGTGATCACCTGGCTGAGCAGCACCACGCTGAGGTAGGCCGGGTTCTCCTTGACCCGCACGTCGATCAGCGGCCGGAGCTCGTCCTTCGCGGTGGCCAGCCGCATCCGGCCGTGCCGGTGCACGGTGCCGTCCGAGTGCACGTAGCCGCGGGGGAGTTCGAAGTCGAACTCGTCGTGCTGCGTCGCCTGCTCGGCCGGAGCCGGGCGGGTGTCCGCCGCCTGGTTCTTGCCCGCGACCTCGTCGAGCTCGCCCAGCGAGGCGATGCGTCGCCTCATTCGACCTCGATCCGCTCGAAGGTGATGGTGGCCTTCTCCGTCGCCGCCTGGGACTCGCCCGCGGTGAGCGACGGGCCCTCCCACTTGCTGACCCAGGCTTCGTAGAGCTGCATCCGGCGCACCGTGTCGCCCTTCGAGTCCTGGATCTCGATCGTCAGGTTCTCCCGCGCGACCTCGACGTTGCCGTCCAGCAGCGTCTTCTTGATCCAGTCGGTGAACTCGGCGCTCTGGTCCATGCCGCGGGTGATCGTCACCTCGCCGCCCTTCTGACCGCCGGGCTGCTTCTTGTTGATCCGCTCGCCGGTCGGCGTGACCTGCTGGGTCTCGATCACGTCCTGCTCGACGGTCAGCCCGCTGATCTCCTTGACCGATTCCACCGTGATGCCACCGAGTTGCACACCGAACCGGTGCGTGGCGAGACTGTCGCCCTGTGCCATTGCCTATCCGCCGCCTTCCGTGCTGTTGGTGCTATTCGCTGAGCAGACTGGTGCTGTCCGAGAACTGGGAGAGCCGGAAGATCACGAACTCGGCGGGCTTGACCGGAGCGACACCGATGTCGCACACGACCTGCCCCAGATCGATCGATTCCTGCGGGTTGTTCTCCCGGTCGCACTTGACGAAGAACGCCTCCTCGGCGGTGCGGCCGAACAACGCGCCGTCGCGCCAAGCCTCGTGCAGGAACGCGGAGATGTTGCGCCGGATGCTGGACCACAACCGGTCGTCGTTCGGCTCGAAGACCACCCACTGGGTGCCGATCAGGATCGACTCCTCCAGGTAGTTGAACAGCCGGCGGACGTTGAGGTAACGCCAGGCGGGATCCGACGACAGCGTCCGGGCGCCCCAGATCCGGATGCCGCGCCCGGCGAACGCGCGGACGCAGTTCACGCCGATCGGGTTGAGCAGGTCCTGCTCGCCCTTGCTCAGGTTGATCTCCAGGTCCACCGCGCCGCGGATGACCTCGTTCGCCGGGGCCTTGTGCACGCCGCGCTCGGTGTCGCTGCGCGCCCACACGCCGGCGACGTGGCCACTCGGCGGAACCAGGGTGTTGCGCCCGCTGGCGGGGTCGAAGACCTTGATCCACGGGTAGTACAGCGTCGCGTACCGCGAGTCGTAGCCAGCCTGGTCCATCCGCCAGGCCCGCACCTGCTGGGCGTTGAGCCCCGGCGGCGCGTCGAGCACCGCGACGCGGTCGCCCATCTGCTCGCAGTGCGAGATCGCCGCGAGCTGAACCGTCTTCACGCCTTCGGCGTCGATCAGGCCGCGCTGGTGGGCGCTCATCAGGTCGGGAACGGCGACCATGGTGATCTCGTCGATGGTCTCCAGCCCGCCGAATCCGGTGCGCGCGGCGAGGTCCCCGACGTACTCGTTGGCGTTCACGGTGGCCGGTTTCGAATCGCGCGGCGGCGTCGCGACGATCGTGACCGACTGATTGTCCGGCCTGGTCAGCGCCGCGCTGGACCGCTCGCTGACCTCGATGAGCTTGGACCGCTCGCGGACCTGGGTGACCACGTAGCTCTTGACGTTCTTCTTGGTCGAGACGTCGTAGGTCTCCGTTACCTTGCCGCCCTGGCCGACCAGCAGCCGGAACCGGTCCTCCGGCGGGTTCTCGCCCTCGGCGTCGGCGACCTCGACGGTGATGTCGGCGCCGGCGCCGGGCAGCGCCGAGATCCGCAGACCACCCAACTCCACAGGCGGCGCCGGCGCTGCACCTGCGTCGGACGCTGTGGCAGGCCCGCCGATGCGGACGACGTAGGCCGTGCCGCCGCCGTTGGCGAAGTAGCCGTATACGGCGTGCGCGAGGTAGCCGTCGTCGAAGCCGCCGAAGGTCTGGACGTACTGGCTCCAGTTCGTCACCAGCGTCGGCTGGTGGAACGGCCCCTGAGGTGCGAAGCCGACGAAAGCGGCGACGGCGGTCCCGACCCCTTCGATCGGTCTGGCCCCGTTCTGGACCTCCTCCACGTACACGCCAGGGGACAGGTACGACGGCATGTTCGCTCCTTCGTCTGAGGTGTGGCGTGCCCAGAGCCTCGCGCCCCGCGACGCGCGCGAACAGGTCCGCCCGACCCCCACCGAGGGCAACACGACTGCCTTCCAGGGCAACCGGGCCCTGCCTTCCCGGGACGTGCCCTGGCGCGTGGCCGGGCGGCTGTCCCATCGGCGGCAGGAGGCCCAGGAGTCATCTGCGTTGAGGCGCGCTCGCCGTGGCACGACTAGCCTGGCAGGAGGACGTTTTCCCGCTCACGGGCACCAAAATCAACGTCTCACAAGCACGGGGGAGGGGCTCCGATGGCTACGCAGACGGGACCAACCGAGTCGGCTCAGTCGAAGCGGCCAGGCCTGACGGATGGGGTGTGCAGCGAGTTCACGGTCTTCACGAAGATCAAGCCGGGCCACGCGGATGCGCTGCGCAAGGACCTCGCCGAGATCATGAGCGGGTCGTCCACGGAGGGGTCTCGAGCCGCGTTGAAGGAGATCGGCACATTGCACGACGCGCGGCACGTGATCTTCGACGACGATACCCGGCACATGTTCGCCAGCGTGTTCGACGGGTCCTGGGACACCTACATCGACGACTTCGCCAAGACGGCCGTCGGGGCGAACTTCGAGAAGGTCTTCTCGCACGCGGAAGGGTTCCCCGGCATCGCCGATCCCAACGTGAAGGACTGGTTCGTCGCCCACCAGGCACCCGCGGGCGTCTTCTCCAGCTCCTACCCCGATCTCACCGTCCAGCAGATCTGGAAGGACCAGCGGGTGAACGAGGCGTTCCAAGCGGTGCTCGACACCCCCGAGTTCCGGGCGGCGCTCGACGATCCGGCCAACGCGGAGCTGCTGGCCACGCCGGCCTTCCAGAAGCTGCTCGACGAAGCCTCGGGCTAGCGCCGAGTCGATCACTTCGGCGGTCAACCGGGGCGGGGATTCGTGCCGGTCGCGCGGGGTTATCCGGGTTGTGTGGCGACTTGATACGGGGGGCACGACATCATGGACGAAGCGGCAAGCAGCAGCGCGCCGAGCATCGAGATCGACGATATCCAGAGTGGAGCACTTCGTCCCCGGCCGATGCCGTACGTTGGCAGGTTCTTCTTCCTGCGCGTTGACGACCGGCACGCCGGGCGTGCCCTGCTGGGGCGGCTGCTCCCGGCGGTCGATGGCGGACTCCCCAGCGCCGATCCGAGTCGGGATGCCTGGGTTGCCGTGGCCTTTACCTACCAGGGACTACGAGCCCTCGGGGTTCCCCAGGATTCGCTCGACAGCTTCCCGCTTCCGTTCCGGCAGGGCATGGCCGTGCGGGCGACCGTGATCGGCGACGTCGGCGAGAGTGATCCGGCCGGGTGGGAGCCGCCGTTCGGAACCCCTGATGTTCATATCGCGGTGAGTGCGCTCGCGCCCGATGCGGCGCGTCTGGAGAAGGCGCTGGAACGAGCACGCGCCGCCCTCCAGGAGACGCCCGGTGTCGAGGTGATCTGGCAGCAGGAGGTCCAGCAGCTCCCCACCGGCCGCACCACCTTGGGCTTTCGCGACGGCATCAGCTTTCCGAGCATCGAGGGGGTCGGGATTGCCGGCTCCAATCCGCACGAAGCCCCTCTCAAGGCCGGCGAGTTCATCCTCGGCTACCCCGATGAGACCGGAAACCTGCCGCCCATGCCTCGGCCCGAGGCCCTGGGGCGCAACGGGACCTACCTGGCTGTGCGCAAGCTTCACACCAAGGTGGCGGCCTGGCGGCAGTACCTGCGCGCGAACACCTCGAGCCCCGAGGAGGAGGCGCTGCTGGCGGCGAAGATGATCGGGCGCTGGCCGAGCGGGGCACCGCTGGTCCTCTCCCCGGAGCACGATGATCCGGAATTGGCCGCGGATCCGCGCCGCGTCAATGATTTCCTCTACCGGGAAGACGACGATCGCGGCTTCAAGTGTCCCGCTGGTGCGCATATCCGGCGGGTGAACCCGCGCGATGCCGACATCATCGGGGTGGCACGGATGCACCGCATCATCCGCCGCGGCACCACCTACGGCCCGCCGCTGCCGGAGGGCGTGCTCGAAGACGATGGCGCCGATCGTGGCCTCGTCGGGGTCTTCATCTGCGCCCACCTGGACCGGCAGTTCGAGTTCATCAAGTCCGAATGGGTCAATGATGGCAACTTCATCGGGTTCCCGGGCGAGAAGGACCCGGTGGCCGGGCATCACGACGGCACGGGCAGCGTCACCATCCCGGAGAAGCCGGTCCGGCGCCGCCTGCGGAACCTGCCGAGCTTCGTCGTCACTCGCGGTGGGGAGTACTGCTTCCTCCCGGGAATGCGTGCCCTGCGCTGGCTCTCCGACCTGGAGGACTGAGCGCGATGGCCCACCCCTGTCTTGAGCCGCGCTTTCGCCGGTCCTTCGGCTGATACCCCCCGCCGGCACGGAAGGAAGGTCGAGGTCATGGCAACACGGTTCGTCCCGTACACGCGTGACGTCGAGGTCGCTGACCCCCAGTTCGACCAGAACCTGCAGACGGTGATCGAGAAGGCGGAGCGGTACATCGCTGAATCGGTTGAGTCCGAGGGCGTCGGCCGGGCTGTTCGCGACGCACATGCCAAGGGGTACGGACTGGTTCGGGGGGAAGTCGAGATCCTGGACGGGCTCCCCGCCGAGTACGCGCAGGGTGTTTACGCCACACCGGGCAGGCACGATGCCCTCATCCGCTTCTCCAACGGTTCGCCCCACGTCGGAGCCGACGCGCGGCTCGGCGGGGCGACCGGACTGGCGATGAAGATCTTCGACATCGACGGTCCGACCTTGCTGGAGGACGAGCCCGACACGCGCACGTTCGACTACGCCAACATCAACGCGCCGATCTTCTTCTGCAACACCGTCGAGCACTACCTGTTCATCCAGGACCTGTTCCTCCAAGCCCCGGCCTACTTCGCCGAAGGACGCGCCGGAGCGCATCGCTTCTACCGCGACTTCGTGACCGGAAAGGGAACTCTCGGCCAGGAGGACTGGGCCTGGGACGAGTTCCTGGCGTTCCTCCGCCTGTCGCAGCTGCCCAAGGTGAACGTGCTGCTGTCGAGCTACTGGACGATGGGCGCGGTCCGGCACGGCGACTACGTCGCCAAGGTGCGTTTCGCCCCGGACCCCGTCTTCGCCGACGCGGTGATCCGGCGTGCCGTGGAAGTGGACTCGGCGCCGGAGGTCTTCCGGCCGGCTTTGGTGGCCGAGCTGCGGGAGCGCCCGTACGCGTTCGACATCCAGGTCCAGCTGTGCACCGATCTGGAGCGGATGCCGGTCGAGGACGTCACCGTGGAATGGCCCGAAAGGCTTTCCCCGTTCGTCACGGTGGCCAAGCTGCGGATCCCGCAGCAGGACATCTCAGGTGAGGACAACCTGGAGAAGATGGATGCGCTCTCGTTCACGCCTTGGCGGGTCACGGCCGAACACGCGCCCCTCGGCAACATCATGCGGGCGCGCAAGGAGGTCTACCGCCGCTCGTCCATCCTGCGCCACAAGCTCAACCAGCAGCAGCGCGAAGAGCCACCCGGTGCCGACCGATTGCTGCCGTAGCCCGAGCACCCCGTCGGCGTCGTCGTGTCTCCTGCTGCACGGCTTGCTCGTATCGCCGTGTCCATCCGGACGCCTCGGTGCGAGAGGCCCCGGCCAACCCGATCGTCCCTGAATCCGTCCGGAGGCCGCTATGGGCAAGGTTCTCGGCGATGTGCTGGGTCTGGCGGCCGGTGTCGCGGTCAGCCCGCTCCCGATCGTCGCGATCATCCTCGTGCTGGCGACGCCGCGGGGACGTCTCAACGGGCCGCTGTTCGCCATCGGCTGGCTTGGCGGGCTTTCCGCGCTGGGCGCGGTGATGCTGGTGATCGGCGGGCCGGCCGGTGCCTCCACCCACCAGCAACCGGCCACCTGGGTCGGCGGCCTCAAGCTCGCGCTGGGGGTGCTGCTCGTGCTCTTCGGCGCCCGGCAGTGGCGCCGACGACCTGCCGACGTCTCGCAGGCGCAGCTGCCGAAGTGGATGGCCGCGATCGACCGCTTCACGCCGATCAAGACCTTCGGGCTCGGGCTGGCACTGTCGGCGGCCAATCTCAAGAACGCCCCGCTGACCCTCGCCGCGGGTGCCTCGATCAGCTCGGCCGGGCTTCCCGTCGGGCAGCAGATCGCGTCGCTGGCGGTGTTCGTGCTCATCGGTTCGCTGGGCATTCTGGCTCCGCTCGGGGTCTTCCTGCTCATGGGAGAGCGGGCGAAGAACATGCTCGGCACCTGGCGGGATTGGGCCGTGCGGCACAACACCGCTGTCATGGCGGTGTTGTTCTTCGTGCTTGGGTTGAAGCTGTTCGGAGACGGACTCGGCATCCTCATCGCCTGAGGGCGGGATCGGCGCGTTTCTGCCCTGAGGTGTGCCCTTCTGGGCATTTCCCGGTCCAGCCGGTCGCGGTACCAGTGGTGCACGGGCGTTGTGAGGAGACCTGATGCACGACCGGCACAGCAACGGTGAAGCGGAGTCGTCCGAGCGGGAACGGCGCACTCGACCACCGGAACCCGGAGCACGGCCGAGCGGTGTTCCGGGCTCTGCTGAACACATCCTGCACCTGCAGCGAACTCTGGGGAACGCAGCCGTGGCAAGGGCGATCGCCGATGCCCGCAGTGGCGGCGTGGAGGAGGTGCAGAGGTCGGCCGTGCACGAGGTGCTGCGGTCGTCGGGAAAGCCGCTGGACGAGCCCGTGCGGGCGGACATGGAGAGCCGTCTCGGCGCGGACTTCTCCGACGTCCGCCTGCACACCGGACCGGCCGCGCAACGCTCGGCGGCCGAGATCGGTGCCCGCGCCTACACCTCGGGAAACAACATCGTCGTAGGCGACGGAGGGGCCGACGAGCACACCCTCGCCCACGAACTCACCCACGTCATCCAACAACGCTCGGGCCCGGTCGCGGGCACCGACAACGGAAGTGGCCTGCGGATCTCCGATCCATCGGACCGCTTTGAGCGAGAGGCGGAGCAGAACGCGAAGCGCGTGATGGCGCGGCCACACCGAAATCGGGTCGAGAGCAAGACCGATTCGCCGGTGGCGGAGGAGGCTGTGCAGCGAGCACCGGCGTCCAATCCTGGACCCCGCCCTGAACTGATGACGAACGAGGAGTGGTTCGGCACTACTGCGCAGGGGGCGGTGGACAAGGAGAAGAAGTTCCAGACCCATGCATCGCTGATCTACACCGACGACTCGGGGCGAGACGTGAACCTGCTGACGGCGACGAACGTTCCTGGTTCCGCCGACGAGGAAGCCGTGCATGCCGAGGACGTTCTGATCACCGGTTTGCGGAACAACCTCGACAAGTTCAAGCCAGGCCCACATCGCTATCACAAGGTCATTCTTTCGGTCACCAAGTCTCCTTGCACTTCAGAGTCGCGCGACGGCCTTCCGTCGACGTCGAACAAGAGCAGGGGGTGTACCGAGGCGATCCTCGACCTGGCGACAAATGGCATCCAAGACGGAGATCGAGTCTACAAGTTCAAGATCGTCCTCGTTGTGAAAGGCCTTTACCATGCGAAGGTGATAGGCGGTAAGAGAGCATCCGACAAGGCATTGGACGCCTTGGGGGCGCATCCGCAGATCGAGGTCAGCAAGGATCTTTCCCGGCAGGAAATAGACGCGCTGAATCAAGATGTTTGACGCTGTTGCTGGTTCCGGCCGATGTGGTGGGGCCTCGTCGGGAGATCAGGACCCCACCGCCCACTTCCCGAACTCCGATTCCAGCACCAGCCGCCCCAGTTTTCCGTACTCCTGGCGCACTGCCGTGATCAGCTCCGTCATGCCCACCGGCCTGCCGGCCTCCGCTGCCAGGTAGGCGGCCGTGATGGCGCAGGAGCGGATTGAGCCGCCCGCCAACTCGAAACGCTCCGCGCAGAAGTTCAGGTCCAGGTCTTCGGCTCGGGGGATCGCGCTGCCGAGGCAGCGGTCCCAGAGGGCTCGGCGTTGGTCCTGGCCCGGCATGGGGAAATCGGCGATGACGTCCAGGCGGCGGGTGAACGCCTCGTCCAGGTTCGCTCGGAGGTTCGTGGTGAGGATCGCGATGCCGTCGAAGGTTTCCATGCGCTGCAACAGGAACGCCGACTCGACGTTGGCGTAGCGGTCGTGGGCGTCCTTCACCTGGGAGCGCTTGCCGAAGATGGCGTCGGCCTCGTCGAACAGCAGCACCCCGTTCACGCCGACCGCTTCGGTGAAGATTCGCTCCAGGTTCTTCTCCGTCTCGCCGACGTACTTGTCGACCACAGTGGACAGATCGACCACGTAGAGGTCCATCCCGAGGTCGGACGCGACGACTTCCGCCGACATGGTCTTGCCGGTGCCGGACTCGCCCGCGAACAGGGCGATCACGCCGCGCCCGCGGCCGCCGCCGGGGCGCATCCGCCAGTCGCCGAGGACGAGGTCCCGGTGCCGGGCGCGCATCGCCAGCTCGGCCAGGTGGCGGTGGGTCGGCTCGGGCAGCACCAGGTCGTCCCAGCGCACCGCCGGCGTGATGCGGCGGGCGAGCCGTTCCAGGCCCGCGCCGTTCTGGGCGCGCACGCCCGACCGCAGATCCTCCAGGCCCACCGGGCGGGCGTCGAGCATGGCGAGCTGGGCCGCCACCGAGGCCGCCCGGCCGACCTGGTCGGCGTCCAACCGGTAGCCCGCGAGGGCATCGACGAGCGCGCTTTCGGGCACTGCGGCAGTGTCACCGGATGCGTCCGCGAGGGCCTGCCGCCATTCCCGCGCCCGCTGCTCCGGTTTCGGGGCCGTGACGCGGATCGACACCGGAGCCTGCCGGGACCAGGTCGCATCCCAGCTGCGGGAGCCGTGCAGGAACAGCGGAGCTCCCGCCGCCGACGCGACGATCGCCCGCAGCAGCCGGGCCCGCTCGGGGCGTTCGGGCTCGAACGCTTCCAGCGGGCCGAACACGACTCCGGCCCGCTGCAGCCGCGCTTCCCGGACCAGCGCGGGCAGTGCGGGCAGCGGATCCGGCTCGACGGCCAGCTCCCTGGCGTCCAGGACGAGCGCGCGACGGCCGCTCACCGCCAGGGCGTCCGTCGCGACCTGCATCGCGCCCTCCGCCCCGTTGAGGTGGACGAGCCGGATACCGGTGTCCAGAGCCGCGCCGATCCGCTTGGCCAGCGTGTCAGGGGAGCGCGGATCGGCGTGGGTGAGGCGGGCGAGATGCGCCGTGCGCGGATCGATGTCGTCGTTGCCGAGCAGATGCGCCACAACTCGGTCGGGAACCCGCAGCGTCCGGGACAGCGCCGGCCGCTCCGGCTCCTGCACCTCCAGCAGGCCACCGGCGACCAGTGGCGCGCCCGCGGTGAACCGGAACCGCCCATCGCCCGCCGCCGGCATTCCGCACAGTTCCAGCGCCAGGCCGGTGGTCGGCCGCCGACGGGTCACATCGTCGTTGAGGTAGCCGTAGAGCGGTTCGAAGCGGACATCGACATCGGGGGCCATCGCCACCAGCAGCAGCTCCAGATCCAGCGCCGTGAGGCCGAAATCCGCGGCCAGGCGGAGCAATCTCGGCCCGGGATCGGGCACGGCCGCCGCGAGCGAGTCCAGCTCGGCGGCTGCGGGATCGTCGCCGCGGGTAGCGGCCCACGACTTCGCCGGGGCGGCGAGGATGCGGTCGACGTCGTCCGGGGTGACGTAGAGCCCGCGGTAGGGATCGTCCGGGTGCGGATCGGCGGCCTGCCGCGTCGCCACGACCTCGCGGACGCGCCGCTCGACCAGCCCGAGGCGGGCCCAGAGGTAGTTCAGGTCCGGTTCGGTCACGAGATCGTGCCTCGCCGCCGCCGCTTCGGCTCCGGGCGCGGCCGCGGCGGGGCGAAGCCGGTTCCTTCCGCCGTGGTCGGGCCCTCGTAGCGCAACCGCCGGGCGGCCTCGTTCGCCGGATCGCCCGTGCTTTCCGCGTGCAGGAGCACGCCTTCGGTGACCGGCGGCCCGGCCGGGATCCGCTCGCCGGCCAGCGGCGCCGTCACCTGCAGGTTGATCGACGGCTTGAGCTGCCCGCCGAGCGCCGACCACACGTCGGAGGCCGAACGGCCCTCCGCCATCGCTCCGCCGGCCGCGAACGACACCGTCAGCCCGAGTTCGGCCAGCGTCCCGGTCAGCCACCGAGCCGCCAGCGCGTCGTGGCGCACCAGGCAGCGCAGCACGTCGGAGAGCAGCCGGTGCTCGTCCTGCGGGCGGTTCGTCCACACTGTCACCAGGTAGGAGAGCTGGAACCAGTGCGGCGGGCTCTGCCAGCCGATCATCTTCCCGTCGTCGTCGTACTGCTCGAACGCGCCGGCGCGCCGGAGATCCGGCTCTTCCCTGATGTCGTAGAGGAAAACGCTGATCGTGGGCGAGTTGCGCTTCGCCGACCAGTCCGTCGTGGGCGCGTCGAAGCCGAGTTCCACTCCCGCGCCCGGAATGCCCTCCTCGGCCAGCAGCAGGCGCAGGCCCTCGTCCACCTCGTGGATCATCCGGTCACCTCCTCCCGACCAGATCCGGCGGCGCGATCGTGGGCTTGACCACCAGGAACTGCGTTGTGACAGGACCGAATCCGGGGCCGGACGCGGTGATGGTGCGCGGCCCGGTCTGATCCTTGGGCAGGATCAGCAGCTGCGCGGCGAACCGGCCGTCGAGGCCGGGCAGCGTCGGTGCCGTGGCGGCGGTGATGCCGGGCGTCCACAGCAGCTGCACCGGGGCTCCCGGCGGGAAGTCGATGCCGCGGACGGAGGTCACGAAGCCGGGTTCACCGATGTTCGGCACCGCGACGATCCGGGGCTGCAGCACGCGATACGGGGAGGCGGCGAGGTTGTCGGCCGGGTCGGCGTCCGTTCCGGTGGTCCGCAGCGTTGTGGTGATCACCGCCTCCAGCGCCGCGTTCGGCGCCAACACCACCTGCTTGGTGATGACACCGCCGGGAGGCAGGTCCGGCAGGGCGCACCGCACGGCCGAGCAGTCCGGCGGCAGGCTGACCACCTGGACACCGGCCGGTAGCGCGATGTCCAGGGCGAGGCCCGTCGCCGTGCCGCCGCCGGTGTTGCGCACGGTGTAGGTCACGTCGGTTCGACCGCCCACATAGGACGGATTCGGCTGGGCTTCCACCGCCACGCCGGGATTGGCGTCCGGCGGTGGCGGAGGAGGCGGCGGCACCGGAGTCACCGGCACGATCGTCGTCGCCGTGTTGTCGTCGGCGTGGGAGTCCTGCATCGCGCCACCGGCCGTCCAGCGGATCCGGTGGTTCCCGGCGGTCACGCCGACGAGTTCCGCGGTGACCTGCACGGACTTCCCCGGCTGCACCACGCCGAGATCGCATCGCGCGTTCTCGGCATCACAGCTGCCCGCTGCCGTCCGGAGCCGTTGCAGCCGCAGCCCTTCCGGCACGTCGAGGGTCACCTTCGTGCCCGGTGAGGCCGCCGGGCCGTTGTTCCGGATGGTGGCGGTGACCGGCACCGAGGAGCCGACCTCGACGGTGGCCGACGACGGGAGAGCGGTGAGCGCCAGGTCGACGGTCGCCTGCCAGGTCGGTTCCTTCTGCCGCCCGGGAAGCCGGTCGGTGATCGAGGCCGGCTGGCCCTTCGCCATGTCCAGGGTCGCCAGGTGCTCCGGCGAGTTGACGCCCTTGGCCTGGCGCTTGGACAGCACGAGCCACTCGCCGTCCGGCGACGAACTGGCGTCCCGGGGCTGGAACGGCCCGGTCTCCCCGCCGTCGGGCCGATCGGCGCAGCTCATCAGCCCCTTTGGCAGCAGCACCTCGCAGCGGTCGTCGGCGAGGTACATCCGGAACAACCCGTCGGGTTCCCGGTTGAACACGATGCTTCGCCCGTCCGGCGAGAACGCCGGACTGTCGTCGACCACATCGCACCGGCAGATGAGCTCGCTCAGGTCGCGATGCTGGTCGAGGCCTTCGGCGCGGGCGATCCAGATGTGGTTCTCCCGCAGCCGTCCTGCCGGCACGTCCGCGACCCTGCCGCGGCTGAACGCGAACCGCTGGCCATCCGGCGAGAACGCGGGCTGGGTGTCGTCCTCTTCCGGGTTCGCGCCCTGCAGGCGCCCGGTGACCTCGCCGGTGGCCACGTCCACGACGATGATCCGGCTCCGGCCGCGTCCCGCTTCCTGCGCCCCGGGAGACCTGCGGGCCACGGCGATCTTCTTGCCGTCCGGCGACCACGCGGCGTCGGTCTCCCAGTCGCCGCCCTTGCGGTCGGCGATGGGCAGCAGCCGTGGATCGGAGCCGTCGGAGCCGACGACCCAGATCCGCTGCACGCGCTGCCCGCCGACGGTCTCGAAGCGGCTGACCGCGATCTTGCTGCCATCCGGGGAATAGCTCTGCCGCTGCGTCCACGGGTCGAAGCCCGCGTCCGGCTCGAACAGCTTGCTGGAGTCGACGACGGCCTTGGGATCCTCGGTGAGCACGTCGAGCCCCAGACTTCGCGGATCCGACCCGTCCTGCCGGATGTCCTGCAGCGTTGCGGTGTTCCGGAGCTCCGCGGTCGTGCGGGCCACCACGAGGCGCCCGGTTATCCCGTTGGAGAACCACGTGGGGGAGTCGACCTTCCGGTCTTCCTCCAGCATCTGCTGGGGACGAGGCGCGGGCAGCGTCGTGGTATCGGCCCGGTAGACGCGGTCGATGCTGTCGGCCGCGGTGGCGTTGACGCCCTGAACCGCCTGGAGGTTCGGGCTGACGAACAGCAACTGTTCGCCATTCGGCAGCCACCGGGGTTCCCGGCTCTGCCAGCCGTCGTCGAGCAGCGGCGCGCCGGTTCCGGTGCCGCGGAGCACGCGCACGCTCTGATCGGAGGCGTCGCCGATGTTGCCGTCCCGGTCGAAGGTGTACGCGATCTGGTCTCGGTGCCCGGCGTCGTCGACCGGGTTCCACGAGGGCTGGATCGCGCCGCCGGATGGCTCGTCGGTCAGCCGCCGCAGGGATCCACCGCCGGAGGCCTGGTCGTAGATCTGCCACCGGCCGCCGGCATCGCAGGCGTAGGCGATGCGGGAGCCGTCCGGCGAGAAGGTGGGATGCGAGTCGTTGTCGGAGGTTTCGGCGAGGCGGTGGGCATCGGTGCCGTCGACGCGCACGAGCCAGATGTCGCGCTGCGTCTTCTGGCCCGACGTCTCGGCCGAGTCGAACGCCACCCACTGCAGATCCGGCGAGAGCTGCGGATTCGCGGCATCGCGGCCCCGGGTGAGCCGCCGGACCTCGCCATCGGCATCCCGCAGGTACACCTGCGGCCTGGGCTCGTCGCGCAGGCTGGTGAACACCAGCAGCCCGCCGCGCGAGGACACGTCCTGGTCGAAGTGCTGCGGTGATTCGTCCAGCAGCGGCTGAGTCGCCGACTGCCCGGGCAGCCCGGTGGCGGTGACGCCCAGGCTGCGGTGCTCGGTGCCCGAATAGGCGATGCGGGCAGGCGGCTGCTCGGCCACCGGCCGGGGCGGTGCCTGCGCCGCGGTGGTCGGAACGCTGATCAGCCCGTCCAGCAACAGGACGGCGCCGATCAGCGCGATCCCGAAACGGGTTGGGCCGCGCCGGAATCCTGGCACGCTGCCGATCACGGTTGACCTCCACCGCAGGCGACCGATACGTCAGCATCCTGGCCCGGCGCCCGGCCCCGCCCCCAGATCCCGACAGGCAGGCAAGCGGGCAGGGCTCCGGCACTTTCGGGCAACGCGCGGCGGGCGGCGGGTCAGATCAGGCCGTGCCGCATGACGTAGCCGACGGCGTGCGCCCGGTTGCGCAGCTGAAGGCGCGTGGTGACCTCCTGGAGGATGTTCTTCACGGTGCGCTCGGAGTAGGACATCTTGACAGCGATCTCCCTGGTGTCGAAGCCGTCGGCGATCAGGCGGAGAACCTCCACCTCGCGCGTGTTCAGCGTCGACAGGATGGGCCGCACCGCGGCGGCGGCACTGCGCTGGAGCTTGCCGACGTGGTCGAGCAACCGGCCGAGCATGTCGCCGGGCAGCATCCCTTCGCCGCGAACCAGCGCCGTGATCAGCCCCACCATGCGGTCCTGATCCGCGTCGCGGCGGCGAAGGACGGCCGCCACCCCGCATTCGATGGTGGCTTGCAGCGAGTCCTGCTCGAATTCGCTGACGATGAGCCCGGTGCGCACCGAAGACGTTCGCTGCAGCCGGCGGAGCAACTGCCCGGCCGCGTCGTCCAGCCGGTCGACCACGACCAGCGACACCTCGGCACGGGCTTCTTCGCTCGCTTTCAGCACTTCCACCTCGGGGCGCGGGCGCAACTGCTGGGTGACGCCGAACTCCAGTATCGGATCCCCTGCGTAGACCGCGACCGGGACTCTCGTCATTGTCTCTTCTCCCTAGAACCGGGTCCTGTCACTGCGTGTTCTCGGTGAGACCTGCTCGATGCGCCCCGCGGGGCGAACTCCGGGTGGTGCCGGATCAGGCCTGCGGCGCGGGACCGCCGCTCGCGAGGGCAGCGCGGCGGCGTTGCGCGGGCAGTCGCATTGCCCCCGCGCTGCCCTCACCGCCCTGCTCGAAACCGCTCGGGCCACCTAACTTTTCTGAGGTGAGCCCATTTGCCGAACTCGAAAGCGCCACGGTGGTGGTGAACCCGGGCGGGGAGGCGACCACGACACTCACCGTGCGCAACGACACCGAGATCGTCGAGGCGTACGAGTTCGAGGTGGTCGGCGAATGCGCCGCCTGGACGACGGTGGAACCGACCCGGCTGTCGCTCTACCCGGGAACCCAGGACACGGTGACCCTGTACCTGCGCCCGCCCCGGTCCTCCGAGGTGCGGGCCGGCGAGGTTCCGCTGGCCGTGCGGGTCGTTCCCGTGGAACGGCCCGACCTGGTGACCGTGCCCGAGACGACGGTGATCATCACCCCGTTCCACCGGATCAGGGCCTCGCTCGTACCGCAGCGGCGCCGCGCCTGGCGGACCGGCCGGTACGAGGTGGCGCTGCACAACCAGGGCAACACGGCGGCGGCGTTGCCGCTTTCGGCGACCGATCCGGCGGAGCAGCTGAACTTCCGGTTCGAGTCGGATCGTCCCGCGCTCGAACCCGGTGAGCAGACCGAGGTCCGGCTGCGCGCGCGGTCGAGCAGCCTCATCTGGTTCGGCAAGCCGACCAGCCACCAGTTCCTGATCACGGCCGCCACCGATGCGGAGGCGGTGGAGGGAGATCAGCCGCAGCCGGAGGAGGTGGACGGAGAGCTGGTTCAGCTCCCGCTGCTGCCGCGGTGGTTGCTCGCCCTGCTGGCGTTGCTGCTGGCCCTGCTGCTGGCTTGGCTCTTCATGGTGGGTCCGATGCTGACGAGCGCGGCGCGGGAGGCGGCCAGGGAGGAGGCGAAGCAGATGGCCCAGAACGGCGAGCTCGTACCGCCGCCACCTGCCGAACCGCCGAAGCCCCCGCCGGACGCCGGGCAACAACCGCCGCCACCTCCGCCGCCGGAAGTTCCGGGAGTTCCGCCCGGCAACGGCGGGCAGCATTCGATGACCATCGAGGTGGTCGCGAATCCCAGCGCCACCCTCTCGCGTTCCGCGCAGGTCCCGGAGGACAAGATCTTCTTCGTGACCGACCTCGTCCTGGCCAACTACCAGGGAGACGAGGGCCTGCTCACCATCCGCTTCGGCGACCGGACGATCACCACGATCGCGCTGGAGACCTTCCGGAACCAGGACTACCACTGGGTGACGCCGATCGAGATCCCGGCCAACGAGAACGTCACCGCGACCGTGCGTTGCGCCCGGCCGGGAACCCCGCCGTCCGGTCAGCAGGCGGGACGGTGCGTGGAACTGCTCAACGTCAGCGGAGTGCTCCGCGACGCGCCTCGATAACCCACCCCAGTTGTCGCTATTCGGCATCTGCTCCCCTGGCATGCCCGTCGTGCTCATCAACTCATAGCGCTGTTCCGCCAGGAAACCACGAAACTGTGCGGAAAACCACGAAGATCGACTCGCTCGAAAATACCTGTCGCCTTCCCGGTTTCGATGATGCGGCGTATTTCGGGGAGCTCGGTATACGCCATCCGGGTGCCCGGAGGGGAGTCCGTTCAGTAGTACTCGAAGGAATATTTCCCGTTCGAATCGTGCTGACCGCGCGCCCGGTATTCCCAGGTCGGATGCCGGGCCGGGGGCGTCTGGGGAAATCCGGAGATTCTCGGCCACGCCGAGCGCAAGGCTGCATCGGTGTGACGGTTCGACAGCGAAATCCACAGTGGACTAATAGCGAATGGCGGAAGCGGCCGTCGTCCGTCCGAGCCAATTGCTCATATGAGCGCCGGATCGCAATGTGAAGCGCGCATTTCGTCCGGGAAGAACCGCCGGCGCGCCCGGCGTGGGAGTGAAATTCTGCGATCGACCGCCCGGGATCACCGCGTCCGTGAAGCGATTTCATTAATAGTTCACGTATTTCACGCTTCGTTTGCTCGTCATCCGATGGTTGTGAGTCCGAGCGAAAACGCCCGATCGGCGGCTTTCGCGCCACTAGATTGGCGCGGGCCCGCGATCGGCGGGCCGATTCCGGAGTGTCCGGCGGCGCTTGCGCCGCGAAGGTGATTTTCGTTCGGTGGTGCGGCTTTGCCCTGAACGGCGGTTTCTGCCGCGTCGGCGGTGCTGGGACGTTGTCCCTCCGGCGTTGGGGGCCACCGCCGGTGCCCGGTGAAGTGCCTACCGGCGGTCGCGCGTTGCCGGCTGACGTGATGGGAAGGCTCATGCCTGTGCGACGTCCTGGTGTGGCTGTGGTGTGGAGCGCGGTTGCCGTGGCGTGCTTCGTGGTGGCGCTCGTCGTCGCGTCCGGCGCGGGTGTGGCGTCGACGCCGATATTCGGGTTGACCGGTGCGACGATCGTGATCGCGGCCATGATCGAGATCGTCGCGGCGGTCTGCGTGGTGTTGCTGCTTAGGGGCGTGCGACTGGTGGGCCTGCTTGCATCGGTGCTCGTGGCGGTCACGGCCGGAGGAGTGGCGGCGTGGGGCCTGCAATGCGTGTTCGGTGCGGCGGGCCTGGAGTCGACGGGAACCGGGCTGCTGCTGCTCACCGGCGCGGTGGGGATGATCGTGGTCGCCACGCAGTTGGCGCGCCGCGCGGGGCCGAGTCCCGCGATGTGAGGCGAGGTGGGGATGGTCGTGGGAGATGCCGACCCGGCGGCGAGGCTGGAACGGCTCGGCCGGCGGCTGCGGGCGGCCCGTTCGTCGTTGACGAACGCGGCGCGGGCCGCATCGCGCGACGTCGAGGGCCTTGACCGAACCGGAGCCGTTCGGGTGCGGCTGGACGCGGACGGGATACCTGTCGCGATCCGGATTCGCCCGCGGTGGTCCGAGAAGCTGGCCGCCGTTGAGTTCGCCGGCGCGGTGGCCGAAGCCGCCGACGCGGCCCTGAACCGGCGCATGGCGGGCTGGGGAAACTTCCTGGCCGAGGAAGGCCGAGAAGTCAGCGACGAGAATCCTCCTGGCGCGCCGGCAGAATCGTGCCCGGAAGCCGACCCGCGGGACTTGGACGTGCTCATCGAGCACATGCTCGTGTCACTGGATGAGGCTCGTCGGCCGCACGCAGTCGTTCGAGGAGTTGGTACCGCTGCGACGGGAAAGCTCGCGCTGACGGTTCTGGAGACCGGGCAACTGTCCTGTGTGGCCGATCCCGAGTGGATCGGTCCGCTCGGTGGCGCGCGACTGACGCATGCCTTGAGCGATGCCCTGATCCGAGCGCGAACGAACCTGAAAAGCGCGCTGGCCCGGCGATCACGGAACTCTCACGCGTGGGACTCCGCGCTGGACGAGGTCTTCTCGATCATGCGTGACCCGGGCGAGCACGGTCATCGGTGAGCGGGAGGCATTCGTGGCACCGCCGGACAAGAACGAGGTCGAGGTCGCAACGGGCGCCCTCCGGATTGAGGCCGACATCTGGGACGAACAGGCCGACGCGCTGAACCTGATCGCATCGGAGGTCGCGCAACTCCGCGTCGGAGCACTGGAATCGGGGCCGTTCTTCTTGCTGCTCTCCGCCTACGACGAGGTCGTCGGCCAGGTCCACGACCGGTGCCGGGAAGGCGTCCAGCGCACGCGCGAGGTGGCCGGAACCCTGCGGCAGGTCGCGGACACCTACGAGCAGGAAGACGAGGACGGCACCCACGCCCTCCGGAACCTGTGCTGAAGGCGGGTGATCGGTCATGTTCAGCGAAGCGCAGTTCAACGTCGTCATCGACCGGCTCACCGCCGGAACCGAGGAGCTGACCGGCCAGATCGCGCGGATCGGCCCGGCCGCAGCGGCCGCGATCCAATCAGGGTGGGTTCCCCAGCCGGTCAAGGACGCGATCGCGTGGTGCGCGGAGTTGCTCGAAGAAGCGGCAACGGTCGTCTGCGAGGTGATCGTCGACCTCCTGAAGGCCGCAGTCGCGCCGATCCTGATGTACGTGCGGGCGTGGGAATGGCAGAACCTGCGCGGACGAGCCAGTTCGGTGGCCGGCCGACTCACGCCGGAGGCGATGATCGCCGACGACAAATGGCACGGCGCCGCCGCGGACGCCTACACCGCGGCGATCAAACCGCAGGGGCAGGCCGCCACTCGCATCGGGACGATCGCCGGCAAGACCGCAGGAGCCCTCGTCATCTGCGCGAGCGCCGGAGTGGCCTTCTACGTCTCCCTGGGATTCATCCTCGCCAAGTACATCCAGACGATGGTGGCGGCCATAGCCGCCTTCGAGTCGGCGGTGTTCTCCTGGGCGGGCGCGCTCCTCGTCGTCGAGGAAACGACGGTGGGCTACGGGCTCATCAACACTGCCATCGGAGCCCTCGCCACGGTGGTGGCGACCCAGGCCGGCGAGATGGTCGCGCTGCACGGGGAAGCGGTGGATGCCACCGACTTCCCGCTCGGATCCTGGCCCGACGCCACCCGCAATCCCTTCGGCGACGCGACCGTCACCGATGGCGACGCGGACTGGTCGCTGGGTTGACGGAGCGGGCTACTCGGGGCGGCACAGCACCGGGTTCGCCAGCTCGGCGCACGGGCGGTTGCCGTAGGAGCGGATGATGTCGCTGCCCACCTGGTTCGTCAGGTAGCGCCTGAAGCTCGCGGCCAGGGACGTCGCCGCGGGTTCGCCGAAGGTGTAGGCGTACTCCGTCTGCCAGAACGGGTAGGCGCCGTGGTCGGCCGCCTCCAGGTTCGCTTCATGACCGCCGATGCGGACCTTGAGCAACTCCGCGCGCCCTTCGGCGGCCCGCAGCTCGCTGTAGCCGATGGCGCCGGAGGTTTTGGCCACGGTGTCCAGCAGGCTGCCGGTGTCGCTGCGCCGGCAGCGGAGGACGCTGCCGCGCAGGTTCTCGTTCCTGGGCTCCACGCAGTCGTTGGAGTTCTCACCGGGTTCCACCTCGCCGCCGAGGAGCCGTTCCTCCAGGGTGGCGCGGGTGCCGGACAGGGCTTCCCGGTCGACGATGCGCACCGGCACGTCGTTGCCGCCCACGTCCGCCCAGTTGGCGACCCGGCCGCCGAAGACGTCCCGGACCTGCTCCGGCTTGAGGTCCTGGACGCCGGCTTCCCGGTTGACGACGATCGTGAACAGCAGGAACGCCATGGGGCGCGGCAGCAGTTCCGGCAGCCGGTCGCCCTTGGGGCCGTCGGAGAACGCCAGCATCTCGGGCGATCGCGTGCGGTTGAGCAGATCGAGGCCCTGGGCGCTGCCGTGCATCTCCCACGCGAACTTGGCTCCTGGGCAGGACTTCACGTACTCGTCGGCGGCCTCCCGCAGGGCGGGTTCGAAGGCCGTGGAGCCGGTGACGGTGAGGTTCCCGGTGGCGCAGTCCAGCCGGGCCGCCTCGTCCCTGGTGAGGTCGATGAGGAACGGTTCGACGAGGCTGACCATCAGCAGGAAGCACACCAGCGCGACGACCCAGCGGGGCGTTCCGGTCTGGCTCTTGGTCTCGTGCACCTTCCCGCTGCCCACGCCGCCGCTGATGGTGCCGACGACCTCGGGATCCGGGATCTTGCCCCCGTCGTCTCCCGCGCGTTCCAGGACGACCAGGACCTTGTAGTGCGCGGAGCTGTTCAGCTTGACCTTGGGCAGTTCGACGAGCCCGATCGTCCGGTCGGCCTCGTCGACGTCCGACATGCCCAGCCCCGGTGCCTTGGCGTCGAAGTACGTCGCCAGCGACGGGTCGCTGAGCTCGGTGACGACGACTCCGGCGACCCGGCGGCCGGGGAACCTGACGCGGATGCCCACGGGGGTGTCCTCGGGGAAGCCGTAGTCGCTCTCGGCGATGTTGGTGGTGCCGGTGTTCTCGACGCGCAGCAGGACGAACGACGGGTCGACCAGCCGCCCGCCGTCGGCCCGCTCCAGCCGCCGCCACGCGCCGGCGTACAGGGAGCTGACATCGGTGGGCGTGGTGTCCATCTGCACCCGGTAGCCGAGCCGCTTGCGGCCGACGAACGCGAATTCCCACAGGAAGGCGATGATGGGAACCAGCGCGCCGGTGATCGCGAGCGCCAGCTCCCAGGGAAAACCGTCCACGACCGCCTCCGCAGGCACAGGCAACGACTGAGGCCGTCAACGTATTGAGCCCGCGAAGGCGTCCGCCCCCGCTTCACCGACCAATTTCCCGGCAATTCACCCGCCGTTCGATCACCGCCCGCGCGCACCCCCCAGGACGCGCGGGCGGCAGGTGGGCTCAGTACTGCCAGTTGATCGCGGTGCCGCAGCTCGCGAACCCGTGCCGGTCGGCGGCGGCGTTCAGGGAGTTCTTCGCATCGTCGGCCTTCTGCTTGACCGAACCGAGTTCGAGCACGCCGATCATCTCGGTACCCGGAGCGCCCTTCCACGGCGTCACAGCCTGCCAGGCCTCGCGGTTCTCTTCGAGCGCGCCGATCATCCCCGTCCACGCGTCCTGGAACTCCGCGGGCACCTCGGCGTCCGCGAACACGCCCTGAGCTTCGCGTGCCGCCGCGATCTGCTGGTCGATGCGAGGCATGATCTCGACGCCGGTGTCGTCCGGGTTGGTCGGTGGCAAGGCCTCCACCACCTCTTTGACGTCCGAGCAGGCGCTGTCGGTGCTCTGGAACAACGAGCAGCCCGACAGGAAAAGGCTTCCTGCCAGCAATGCCGCGCCGACGCACGTCGTCCGCGCGTTCCCGGCAAAGCCGTTCCGATTGATTCGTGACATGCCCGCTCCTCGAACCCCGCCGGCACTCGCGGCTGGATCTGCGGAACTCTCGCACGGCGGCGCCGGGAGCGGTCCCCAGCCGGGAATCCCCGTTCACGCGCAGCCGTTGGTCAAAGTCCGCTCGGTCGGGTGGCTGGACCTTGTCACGCTGGGGGAATGCGGTCTGCAGATGTCACCGGAGCGCCGGTGACGGGCTTTGGGCGCGCTGCCCGGGCATGGCGGATGCGGTAGTACTCGGCCTGTCACCAAAACATCAGGGAGAGAGCGCATGACAGCTGCGGACGTGCCCTTCTCGATGTATCCGCGGACCACCGCAGTGCCGATGCGGGATCTGCTGCGGCGCTGCGCGATCACCCACGACCACGCCGAACGGGCCGCGCTGCTGGAGCGGCTGGCGGACGAGCTGGACCGGGCCACTCAGGACGTCCTCGCGGGCCGTCCGACCGAGGAGTGCGACCGGCGCGAGCTGGCGGCCAGCCTGCGCGGACAGGCCGGCATGGTCCGGTTCTTCGCCGACCTCGAACGCCGCGACCGGGCCAGGCAGGCGTTCGACTCCGCGCGCCCGCGGGCGCGATGACCGCGACGCGGGCCGGAGGCTGGATCAGCGGAAGTCGCGCGACGGCCAGAACGGCCCGGACTGGATGACCCGGTGCGGAGCACCGGGCTCGCCGGGCGCGGGCAGGCTGCGCAGGGCGTCGATGGTGGCGGCCAGCGTGCCCGAGGAGCGCCAGACGACCCCGCCGCGCGTGTCCGGCGAGTCGACGAGCAGCCGGACCGCGAGGGCCTCGTGGCGGTCGGCGATCCACAGCGCGTCGCTGTGCTCCGGCCAGTTCAGCACCCCGAACAGCCACTCCCGGCGCCCGGGAGTGCCGGTCAGGCTCCAGAAGGTCCACAGGGACAGCCCGAGCAGGACCGCGAGCTCCGGGTAGAGCTGCAGGGCTTCATCGATTCCGGTCACGAACCGGCATCCTTCGCGAAGTTCCCGCACCTGCGTAGCAGGCCGGATGGCGCGTCGGCCGCTGCCGCCCTTATGGGGGATGCGTCAGGTCGCGGATCGTGCGTGGCCGGACGCGTCTCGCGAGCGGACCTACATTGGTGGGCAGCCCGCCGGAGGAGCGTCGCGTTCGCTCGAACCGTGCCAGGCGTGCCGCCGCGGGCACCACCTGGGTGGCGAGGAGGCCGCGATGGACTACGAAGTGTTCGACCTCGGCGACGTCCGGCTGCAGCGCGGTGCCACGCTGCGCGACGCGAAGCTGGCGTACAAGACCTACGGCGAGCTCAACGCCGCCAAGGACAACGCGATCGTCTACCCGACCTGGTATTCGGGTCAGCACTACGACAACGAATGGCTCGTCGGGGAGGGTATGGCCCTCGACCCGTCGCGGTACTTCGTGATCATCCCGAACATGCTCGGCAACGGGCTTTCGTCCTCGCCCAGCAACACCCCGGCACCGCACGACCGGGCGCGGTTCCCGGACGTGACGATGCACGACAACGTCCGCCTCCAGCACCGCCTGGTGACCGAGCGGTTCGGCATCGAACGGCTGGAGCTGGTGACCGGCTGGTCCATGGGCGCCGGCCAGACCTACCAGTGGGCGCTGAGCTACCCGGAGATGGTGCGGCGCATCCTGCCGTTCTGCGGCTCGGCGAAGACCAGCCCGCACAACTTCGTCTTCCTGGAAGGCGTCAAGGCGGCGCTCACCGCGGACGCGCAGTGGCACAACGGCTGGTACCGGGAGCAGCCGGTGACCGGCCTGCGGGCGATGGCCCGGGTCTACGCGGGATGGGGTTTCTGCCAGCAGTTCTACCGCGAGCAGATCTACCTGCGGGAGCCGCTCGGCTACGGCTCGCTGGAGGACTTCCTGGTGGGGTTCTGGGAAGGCCTGTTCCTCAAGCGGGACGCGAACAACCTGCTGACCATGTTGTGGACCTGGCAGCACGCGGACCTCGGCGGCACCCCCGGCTACGCCGGCGTGGAGGAGGCGCTCGCGGGAATCCGGGCGAAGACGATCATCATGCCCGGCGAGCAGGACCTGTACTTCCCGCCGGAGGACAACGAGTGGGAGCAGGCCCGCATCCCCGGGGCGGAGCTGCGGGTCATCCCCGGTGCCTGGGGGCACTTCGCGGGCGGCGGTCTCAACCCGGTGGACACGGCGTTCATCGACGACGCGCTCAAGGAACTGCTCGCCCAGGACGCCCCTTTCTAGCATTCGTCCTCTGTGGACGATCCTGGTCGCCGGATAGAATTCGCGGAGTGAGCTCCCTGACTCCGATCCGCGTCGTCGCCGACCACTTCGAGCTGGCGATTTCGACGTTGCACTACTGGGAACGGCGCGGACTGATCAGCCCGCAGCGGCGGGCCGGGCAGCGGTGCTACGACGCCGACCAGCTCTACCGGATCGCGCTGATCAAACTGTGGCGCACGACCGGGTTGATGAGCATCGACGAGATCTCGGCCATGC
The DNA here is from genome assembly GCF_040655595.1 of Saccharopolyspora sp. NPDC050389. NCBI lineage: Bacteria > Bacillati > Actinomycetota > Actinomycetes > Pseudonocardiales > Pseudonocardiaceae > Saccharopolyspora > Saccharopolyspora sp. NPDC050389. The sequence goes on along the minus strand of NZ_JBFAKG010000004.1, from coordinate 145,948 downwards.
TCGACGCGGAATCCGGTTGGCAGGAAACCGTTCCCGCCCGGATCGCCGAGATCGAGCGGCAGCAGGCGGCGCTGGACGCGGCGCGGTCCTACCTGAACCACCTGCTCGGGTGCCGGCACGAGGCCGGCCCCGACCGGTGCCCGAGGTTCCGCGCCGCCGTCGACCTGCCGTGATCAGCGGCGCGGCATGGCCAGCGCCGCGACGACCGCCGCGATCGCCAGGCAGCCGGCGGACGCGGTGAACGCGGCCGCGTAGCCGTGCGCGAGCGCTTCCGCGCCCGGTTCCCACGCGACGGCGGCGGTCAGCGCGGTCAGCGCCGCCAGCCCGATCGCGCCGCTGGTCTGCCGCACGGTGTTGAGCAGCCCGGCCGCGAGGCCGTTGTGGTGGGGCGGCACGCCGCCGGTGGCGGCCACGGTGATCGGGGTGAACGCGGCGGCGGTTCCGAATCCCAGAAAGATCCCCGGAAGCAGTACCGACGACAGGTACGAGGCGTGCGCCCCGATCAGCGCCGCCACCCCGGCGAAACCGGCGCCGCCGAGCAGGCAGCACAGCACGGCCGCGCGGCGGGCTCCCATTCGCACCGACAGCGCTCCGGCGCTCTGCGCGCCGCAGAACATCGCGAATCCGATCGGCAGGTAGGCGAGGCCCGCCTGCAGCGGCGAATACCCGTGCACGTCCTGCAAGTACAGCGACAACAGCACCGGGCTGGCGAAGAAACCCAGGCCCAGCAAGAACATCACCAGATTCCCGCTGCTGACGGAACGCAGCCGGAACACCTCTAGCGGCAGCAGCGGATCCGCCGCCCATTTCGCTTGGTGCAGCAGGAAGATCCCGAGCAGCGCGAGGCCGCCGAGCAGCGGCGGCAGGGCATCCCCGGCGGACGGCTGCATCACTGCGTACACCAGCGCGCCCAAGCCCGCCGTCGCCAGCACCGCGCCGATCACGTCGAGCCGGGGGCGGGCTCCGGTGGTCACCCGGCCCGGCAAGATCGCGGCGGCGGCCACGACGGCCAGCACGCCGACCGGGACGCTGACGAAGAACACCCAGCGCCACCCGGCCCACTGCGTCAGCACGCCGCCGATGACCGGGCCGGACGCGGCGCCGACCGCGCCCACGGCGCTCCAGGTGCCCAGCGCGCGGGCTCGCCTGCCGGGTTCGGTGAAGGTCGTGGTCAGCAGGGACAGCGTCACCGGCATCAGCAGCGCCCCGCCGAAGCCCTGCACCGCCCGCGCGATCAGCAGCTGCTCGGCCGATCCGGCCAGCCCGCCGACCAACCGGGCGGCCGTGAACAGGCTCATGCCCAGCACGAACATCGCGCGCTGCCCGAAGAGATCCGCCAACCGGCCGCCCAGCAGCAAGAACCCGGCGAAGACCAGCGTGTAGGCGTTGACCACCCACGACAGTGCGGCCGGATCGAACCCCAGCTCCGCGCGAATGGCGGGCAACGCGACGGACACGATCGTGGCGTCGAGGATCACCACGAACGAACCGGCGCAGGCCAGCGCGAGAACCACTGCGGGAGCGGGTGCTGCGACCTTCGGCGGCGATGACTGTGCGTGCATGTTTTCCCTTCTCCTGCTGGAAGAACCGATGCCATCGGCGAACCGGGGCATCGAAGGGCAGCATGCTGGCTCAACCCAGGTTGAGCGCAAGCCCCGACCGCGCCGAGCACCTCACAGGCCGCGCGAACGCGTTGGATTTTCGTGCTTTTCCGGCTGTGTCGCTGAACCGGGCCACAGTGGCCATCCCTTCCAGTGACCAGGCACATGTGCGCCGCCATCCCTCGCCATAGTCGCGCTTGGCGCCCCGGGAGCGCCGGGGCGCTGACCCGGCGAGATCTTCTTCGGATGGAGGCCAACGATGGCGGTGCTCGAATTCGACCACGAGGTGACCGACTACCGGCTGCAGCACGCGTACTGGCTGGCCAGGGCGGCGAAGCTCGCGTACGACGACGAGGCGACGATCCGGGAGGCCACCAAGGAGTGGGGCTTCGACCGGTGCGAGTACTTCCACGCCGAGCTCGACGGTTCGTTCCCCATCGAGGACACGCAGGCCTTCGCGGCGGGCAGCGACAAGATGGTCGTCGTCGCCTTCCGGGGCACCGAGCCGAAGAAGATCAAGGACTGGCTGACCGACACCAACACCCTGGCCGCTCGCGGCCCCGCCGGCAAGGGGCACGTGCACACGGGCTTCAGCCGCGCGCTGGACTCGATCTACCCGCAGGTGCGCGACGCGGTGCAGCGATTCCGGGACAACGGCCAGAGCCTGTGGTTCACCGGGCACAGCCTCGGCGGCGCGCTGGCCATGCTCGCCTCCGCCCGGATCTTCTTCGAAGACCCGCGGCTGCTCCCGGACGGCGTCTACACCTTCGGGCAGCCGCGCACCTGCGACCGCCTGCTGGTCGGCCCGTACAACGAGGCGCTCGCCGAGCGGGTGTTCCGGTTCGTCAACAACAACGACGTCGTCCCGCAGCTCCCGCCGGAGCCGGTGTTCCACCACGTCGACGACGTCCGCTACTTCGACAGCAGCGGGAAGCTGCACAAGAAGATCACCTTCACCGCCGGGCTGACCGACAAGTTCAAGGGCTTCACCAGCGACGTGTTCGCGCCCGCCGCCGACGGGATCCGCGACCACATGATCGACCGGTACCTCGAGCTGATCCAGAAGAACCTGGCCTGACCCGGCCCGAGCACGCCCGCACCTGCGCGCAGGTGCGGGCGTTTTTCGTGAGTGATAAGTCCGGTAAGAACCGGAATGAACACTCACGACGCTCGCATCGCCTACTTGTGGCGGACTCGCGGCGCCGTCCTCGCTTAGGTTGCACCTGAACGAGTGTCGACGCAGACCGCCGCGGAGGAGATCGCCAATTCCCGTCGCCGAGCTGATCCCGACCGATGCAGAGTTGTACACAGTGGACTGATCCTCGGGCACAGGTGGTCGGCGATGTCGTCGCCGCCGGGGAGTCCACATCGGACGCGTTGGGCCGGCCGATCGGGCCCGGAACGCGGATCGGCTGGTCGCTGGCGGCGATGGCCCGGCAAGCGGAGATCAAAGCGATGATCGACCCCCGCCGAAACCGACGGAAGCCGCGCGCCGGGGGAGACGGAAAAAGATGTCGTCCCCGCTGCCGCGGTTGCCGGTCCCATCGGCCGGTGAAAGCCCGTGTCGCTGTCAGCGGTCCTGGACCAGCGGTGGATCTCCCCAGTCGCGGTCGAGCCCGTCGCGTAGTGCGTCGACCGCGCTGGCGCCGATCCGCTCGGCCAAGACGCCTTCGATGGTCGCGATCATGTTCAGGGCGCGCTCGTGGGCGCGGGCTCCCGCCGGAGTGGTGCGGACCAGCCGGCTGCGGGCCGAGGCCGGATCGGGGACCTGCTTCAGCAGGCCCATGCCGATCAGCCCGTGCACTGCCTGGTGGACGGACTGGCGGGTGGTGCCGATCCGGCGGGCGAGCTCGGAGATCGAGGTTCCGCCCGCATCCAGGTTCGCGAAGACGGCAGCCTGGGCGACGGTCACCGGGCGTTCGCCGGCCGCCTGCATGCTGCTCAGCAGCGCGTCGTCGAACCAGCGCTTGGCGTCGGTGAGCAGCTGGGGGAGGTTCGGTGGTGGTGCTGTCATGGTTCCTGGGGTAGCGGGAGCGGGCACCGAGCATAGCCAGCCGCCCTCGCCCGCGGCAAAATGTCAGGCAACCTGACGAAATAGCCGCGTCCAGGAGGAATCGCATGACGATGGAGTTCGCCACGCCCTACCGCTCCCGCTCGCACATCCCGCCCGAGCCGGGCAAGCCGTACTTCGTCCAGAAGGGGATGGGCGACCGCGCGCACCTGTTCGGCGACCTGATCACCATCTACGCCGGCGGCGAGCAGACCGAGCACGCCTTCAACTTCTTCACCTGCGAGGGCCCGAAGGGTGACGCGATCCCGGCCCATTCCCACTCGGAGACCTACGAGGTCTTCTACGTCGCGGCCGGCGCGGTCCGGCTCTTCGTCGAGGACACCGCCGGCGAGCAGTACGAGAAGCTGCTCGGCGCAGGCGATTTCGGCTTCGTGCCGAAGAACTGCCCGCACGCCTATCGGATCGAGCGCCACCACAGCCAGATCGTCGGGGTGGCGGCCGGTCCTGGCGGCACCTTCGAGCGGTTCTTCGAGAACCTGGGCGTCCCGACGGAAGAATTTGGTCTCCCGCGCACGCCCGCGGTGCCGGAGCCGGGCAAGTTCGCGACCGTCCCGCGGGAGTACGACGTGCGCTTCCTTCCGGAACACCGCTGGCGCACACCGAGTTTCCGCGCCCAGGGCCAGTAGCGAACATGATCGCTCTGTGGTGGGTGCGGCGGGGGGCGATTTCGCGCGAAATCAGCGGTCCGCGCGAGGGCGGGGTGACGATTTCGCGCGAAATCGCCCGCCTGTCGGGCGTCGAGTGCCTTCGGGGCGAGCCTGCCCTGGGGTTTTCTGGAGAGTTCCCCTACTCCGCCGCTGCGGTGGGGCGGTACCGCACGTCGATGGCCGATGCCGGGTCGCTCGTGCCGACGCGGTGGAGCCGGATAGGCGCGCCGCCCGGGTTGTCGTACAGCCGGATGCCTTCGCCGAGGAGGACCGGCGCGATGTGCAGGTCGATCTCGTCGATCAGCTCCAGTTCGAGGAGCTGGCGGCCGATGTCGGCCGAGAAGATCTCGAGGTTCTTGCCGCCGGCCGCCTCCAGGCCGATCCGCACCGCCTCGGCGGGGCCGCAGTTCAGGAACGTGACCCCGTCGGTGGGCGCGGCGTCCTCGGGGTGGTGGGTGAGCACGAAGACCGTTCCGTTCCAGGCGCCGCCGTAGATGCCGCCGGGGTCCGGGTAGCGGTCCCAGCCGTCCCGGCCGCCCAGCACGGCGCCGGTGGTCGTGGCGTACTCGTCGGCCAGGCCATCGCGGGACGAGACGCCGGTCATCCAGTCCATCTCGTGGTTCGGGCCCGCCACGAAGCCGTCCAGCGACATCGTGAAGTGCCAGAGCACCTTTCCGCCCGCGACCTGCGGTTCGATGTCGCCCATTCGTCGCCTCACGGTCTGGTTGCAGTCTGCAATCGGTATTTTCCCAAGTTAGGCCGGCCGACAGCAGACCGCAACCGGTTCGTGGCGGTCAGTTGAGGGCGCTGATGATCCCGAAATCGGTTTCGTCCGCGGGGAGGTAGCGCACCCGAAGGATCTTGCCCGGCTGCATCTGGTCGACCACCTGCGGGAGCACCGGCCGATTCTGCTGGATGTCGAAGGTGCCGCCATCGGGGCGGGTGATTCGCACCGTCAGGTCGAGCACGCTCTTGTCGCCGCGGATCTCGCCGGTCGGCGTCATCGACATCACCACCGCCTGCGCATCGATGCCGCGGGTGCCGATTTCGTGCTGCAGCGGGGTGATTTCGCCCTTCGCGAGCTGGATGGCGTCGAGCGTTGCTTGCACTTCGTGCGGCGGCGCGTCGCGCACCACCGCCACGCCTCGGGCGGGCTCTCCGGGGAGGTAGCGAACCGGCAGCATCAGGCCGGGCTTCAAGGTGGCGAGCTCCGTGAGGTCGGCGATCAACCTGGTGGTGCTGGAGAAGGAGACGCCGTCCGCGGTGTCCACCAGGACGCGGAGTTCGAGCTGCGGCCTGTCGTTGACGGTCAGGCCGGTGCGGCGCACGCTCTCGACGGTCGCACGGCCGATGGGAGCGCCCCGGAACTTCCGGTCGCCGCCGACCGGGGCGTTGCTGAACAACATCGGCACCACGAACAGCAGCAAGATCGGCCCGGCCATCCACACGTTCAGCCAGGCGAACACCACGTCATCGCCGGCGGCCGTCGCGGTCAAGCCTGCCTTGATGTAGAGCACCGTCAGCACAACGCCGGGCAACAGCATGATCGACGCGATGACCCTCATGAACCCAACCCTCTCGGCCGGTGGTCCAACGGGCTGGGCAGGACCGCGTTCGGCGCATTCCTCTCGGCGCAGGCCGGTTCCGGTCCGCAACAGTGCAATGTGGACAGAGATGGTGCCGGGACGGCCGCCCGCTCCGGCACCGGTGGATCACTCGCTCCGGCCCAGTTCCGCGAGGTATTCCGCCCGCTGTTCGGTCAGGCGCTCGACCAGGGCGGGCGCCTCGGCCCGCTCGATGGCCGAGGTGTAGCAGGCGAGCGCCTCGTCCGCGCGACCCTGGCCGCGCAGGATCTGCGCGGCGAGGAACTCGCTGTTCGCGCCCGAGTTCGGGTCGCCGTTCGCGGCGTACCCGTCCGCTGCCGCCAGGGCGCACTGGATCGCCTCGTCGTGGCGCTCTGCGCCCGCCAGCTCGCGCGCCTTGGAGTCGGTAGCGTCGGCCGCGAGCCACGCCTCACCCGCGGCGTGCGCCTCGGCGATCACCGCGTCGAAGTCCGCGATGGCCGACTCGTCGCCCAGGTTGGCCTTGGCCAGCCCGCGCTCGTTGAGCATCCGCAGCGCCGACTGGCCGTCCTCGGCGGCGCGCGCCCGCTCCAGCACGGCGTCGATCACCTCGATGGCCTCGTCGTCCCGGAACTGCACCAGCATCCGCGCCAGCTGCGTCGCCAGGCCCACCTGCAGCGGCAGGTGCTCGGCCTCGACGGCGTGCTCGAGTCCCCGCTGGAACGCGCCGTAGGCGACGCCCGGTTGTTCGCCGCGCAGGGCCGCGACGCCCAGGCCCAGCATGGTCTCGCCGAGCGCGACCGGCGGCGCCCCGGACTCGGACTCGCCGCGGTAGACCTCGTCGATCACCTCGATCGCCTCGTCGGCCTGGTCCGACCAGGTCAGGTACTGGCCGAGCCGGAACTTCTCGGCGAAGACGCCGGTGATCCCGGCGGACTCGGCCTGCCGCAGCGCGAACCGCATGCGGGCCGCGGCCTCGGCGTCGCGGCCCAGGTCCGAAAGCAGTTGCGCGCTCAGGCCGGCGGCGTTGAGCACCAGCCGGGCGCCGCCGATGGCCACCTGCAGGGACAGCGCCTCCTCGGCCGCCTGCAGGGCCTCGTCGAGCCGGCCCTGGGTGGCCAGCGCCTGTGCCTTCATCCGCAGCCCGACCTGGCGGGTCGGCCTGCCGATCCCGGCGTCCCGGAGCAGGTCGTCGATGGAACCCGCGGCCTCCTCGAACCGCTGCGACATCATCAGCAGGAACGTGCGGTGCAGCACGGCGTGGTTGCGCAGCTGCCGCTCTGCGATGGTCGGCTCCGCCACCGGCACGAGCAGGGCCGCCGCTTCCTGCGCGTCGCGCAGTGCTTCGTCGACCCGCTCCTCGGTGCCGAGCACGTCCGCCCGGGTCGCGAGCAGGTCGGCCAGCACGTCCCGGCCGGCGCGGGCGCGGGCGTCCTCGATCGCGGCGTCGAACGCGGGCAGGTCGGCCGCGGTCGCGGTGCCGTACAGGGCGAGGCCGATCTGGTCCTCGACGTCGGCGTAGTCGTCCCGGCCGAGCTCGCGCAGCGCCTTCCCGCGGTCGGCGAGCGCGTTGGCGGCCTGCTCGTGCTGATCCCTCGCGATCAGGGCCTGCACCGCGACGCGGTAGGCGTCGGCGGCGACCGCCCGCCCACCTGCGGCGAGAGCGCGCTCGACGGCGTCCATGACCTCGTCGTGGTCTCCCGTCGCGGCGCGCTCACCGGCCTGCCGCAGCCAGTCCTCGGCCGTGGTCGGCTCGGTCGTGGTGACCTCGGCCGCCACGACCGGCGTGTAGGTGCTCGACTCCAGCGGCACGTCGTAGCGCTCGTCGGCGAGCGCCCGGGACCGGGCCACCTGCCGGGTGTGGAAGTCGTTGCCGTTGCGGGCGTCGAACGCCGCCGCCAGCCGGTCGGCCGCCGCCCAGAACGTCGCGGCCAGGTCCGCCGCCGTCCAGGGGCCGGCGTGGTCGCCCAGCAGCGGCGCCAGCACCGGGTCGTCGGAGTGCCGCACCGGCGTCGAACCCTGGCCGGCCCGGGTGACCGCGTCCAGCAGCACGGCCGCGGCGCACGACCCGGCGAACTTCTGCCGGTCGTTCATCGGGTCCACCATCTGGTCGCGGATGTGCCGCTCCAGCAGAGCCAATCCGCGTGCCTCGTTGCCCGTGACCGCGCAGAAGACCCAGTGCCGGGCGATCATCGCGATGTTGTCCGGGTTGCCGCGCGTGGCCCGGTAGCCGCGCATGTGCGCGGCGGCGGCGTCCTCGCCGCGTCCCAGCCTCAGCAGCGGCAGCAGCGAATCGGCCTCGTTGCCCTCCGGCTCCTCGCCGCAGCTGAGCTGCTGCTCCTGGATCTCGTCGAACAGCGCCACGGCAGCCGCGTTGTCGCCGATGGTCTGCTGGTAGTCCGCGAACTCGCTGCGCGCGCAAGCTTCGCAGTGCGAGTATTCGTCCCTGGGCAGGGCCTCCAGCTCCAGGCGGAACCGCTCGGCGTCCTCCAGCCGCCCCGTCTCCACGGACGAGGAGAACAGCGACTGCACCACGCCGGTGCGGCCGACGCCGGCTTCGGTGTAGCGGCGGTCCATGTCGGCGAGCACGGCCTCCAGCTGAGCCGAGGAGAACTGCAGGCTGCCCGTCACCGTGGAGGCCATCCACTTGAAGTACCAGAGCAGGTCCCAGGAATCGGCGGCGCCGGTGAGCTCCGAGGGGAAGCGGACCGGGTCCGAGTCGAACTTGCCCAGGCACCAGGCGAAAGCGGCGAGCATGCCGTCGGTGTCGCCGGTCATCTTCGCCGAGGTCACCAGGCGCATCCGCGCCGCGTAGCCGAGTTCCTCGTGCCCGGCCTCCTCGGACACAGCGATGGCCTGGTCGAGCAGTGCGCGCTCCTGCGGGCCGTACGGGGTCTGGTCGGCCTCTTCGAGCAGATCGGTGATGGTCTTGGTGGCGTCGCTCATGCCAGGTCGCTTTCGAATCCGATGGAAAGGTGGACGAGATCGGTCATCGTCGTCGTGAGCAGACGGCGATCACGAGCGGACAGCGGGCGGTGGCCGGCGAGCATCGCCTGCAGGTAGACCAGCCGCACCGAGCGGGAGAACACCGCCTCGTCGCGGACGTTCGCGAGCTGCCGCACCAGCGGGTTGGACCAGTTCAGGCACAGCCGGGCCTTCGCGTCCGCGCCCCGCACCGCCGCGTGCTTGGCCATGAACGCGTCCGCGTCGGAGACCAGACCGGCCCACAGCGTGGGGGCGACGTCGGTGGCCTTGGAACGCTCGATGTGCCGCAGCACCTCCGGATCCGCCACGTACAGCGCGGGCAGGTCCGTGGGCGTGAACATGCGCACCGCCGCCTCCGCGCCGGAGTCCGCGAGCACCGCGGTGGCACGATTCTCCAGCGCGACAACGGATTCCCGGTCCGCCAGCGGCGGCGGGTTGAGGTTGTCCAGCTCGGCGGTGACGTTGACCCGCTCCAGCGTCAGGCCCGGGGTGAGGTCCACCAGCTGCCGCAGCAGGTCGGAGTCGAAGGCGTACCCGGCGTTCACGATGGGCGCGTCCGCCGGGATCACGGCCGCGATCTGGCGGAACTCGTCGACGGTCTCGGTGTAGCGCACCCGGGGCGTCAGGGCGGTGTAGTCGGTGACCTTCATGGTCCCCGCGCTGGTCTCGACCGTGAGCCAGGAGAACAGGATCCGGGCCAGGTCGGTGTCGTGCACGGCCAGCGCCTTCATGCCCTGCTGGTGCACGCTCATCACCTGGCCGAACAGGTGCGGGTCGGTGCGGGCCGCGCCGAGCAGCCACCGGCGCAGCTGGGCGCCCAGCTCGGTGCGGGTGTGCTCCAGATCCTCCCCGCCCACGAACGATTCCCGGGACGCCGTCGGCTTCAGGTCGGTCGTGTCCAGCACGCACCGCACGAAGAAACCCCAGCCGGGCAGCAGGTCGTCCACCCGCTCGCTCAGCAGCATCCGGCCCAGGTACACGCGGTTCGCCTGGTTCCTACCGGGCGGCGGCGCGTACGGGAGCACGAACGCCACGCCCCGGGTGCCGGTGCCCGGCGCCTCGACCGGGAACGCGGCCAGCGGTTTCGCGCCGACGATCTCGGCGCCGAGTTCGAGCACCTGCTCGGGGTGGGCGTGCGGGTCCAGGAACACCGGCGCGCGGGTGATGGTGTCCCGAGTGCCGTCCGGGGCGGCGACCTCCACCGGGTGCGGCAGGTACTGGCCGAACCGGGTGGCCAGGGCGCGCACCTGGGTGGCGGAGAGCATCTCGGCCTCGTCCGGGCGCGGGGTCAGGCGAACCGTGGTGCCGATCGGCAGCGCGTCGGTCTGGTCCTCGGGCAGCTCGCGCACGTGGAAGGTGCCCTCGGCGCGCCCGACCCACTCGATGGCGCGGCCGCCGCGCGCGGACCGGCTGAGAACCGTGATGTGGTCGGACACCATGAAGCAGGAGAGCAGGCCGATGCCGAACTGGCCCAGGTAGTCCTCCCGGCGCAGGTTCAGCACCTCGTCGCGCTTCGAGGAGCGGCCCACGGTGGCGAGCAGGTCGGTGGCCTCGGCCGCGGTCAGCCCGACTCCGTTGTCGGTGAAGGTGAAGTCCGGCCGGCCCGCGGCGGCGGGCGTGATCCGCATCAGCCCTTCGGGGGCCGCCGGGTCCAGCCGTCGGCGGGTCTCGATCGCGTCGCGACCGTTCTGCAGCAGCTCCCGCAGGAACACCTGGGGACTGGAGTAGATGTGCCGGCTGAGCAGGTCCACCACGCCGCGCAGGTCCACCTGGAACGGGCGCGCGGGTGTGTTCTCCGCCGGGTTCCCGGGCTCGGGTGCGGTGGTGGACATGGCGGAACTTCCTTTCGCGGTGCGCCTGGTGGCGCGGGTTCGGGCGCGTGGTGGCGGGTCGGGATCGTGCGGGCGGATGCGATCAGGGCGCGGCGATGCGGAACCGCCCGGCGGCCCTGACCGCGGCCGATTCTCCTTTGGAGGGAGGAAAGCCGATGCGTTGGCCGCTTCGCATCCCCGGCGGCCTCACGTGATTTAGATATACCACCTGCCACCGACAATTCCGACGCTCGGTCGAGCCCGCGTGTCGTGATCTGGGCCATTCGGCCGCCCGGAATCCTTGCGGTGTAGGCACAAATACCCACAGCAGTACTCGTGGCCTGTGAAGAACGCTGAAGGCGCCCGCAACGAAGAATTGCGGCCGAATCGAATCAGATCGAGTAGGTCAAGGCACGCGGAAGCCGCTCGCCGCAGCGGACTTCGCGGAGTTCTCTTCGGACTGCTGCGGCGGCGAGTCGCGGTTCGTCAGGATCGTACTGCTGGGACGACGAAATCGGGCATGACGAGTTCATTTTCTGTAAAGGGAATGGCCATAGAATCCACAGCGGACTCGCGAGATCCCCGGAAACCGGGCGTGCGGCTCAGCCAGCGGGCTGGAGGATCAGGCAGGTCGTAGTGGCGTGTGCGATCAGTTTCCCTTGGTCGTCAAGCACTTTTCCTTCGGCCGTCGCCGTGCTGCGGCCGGCGTGGATGACGTTGCCTTCGGCGGTGAGGGTGCGGCCGTCGGTTTGCGCGGCGCGGATGTAGTTCACCTTGAGTTCGAGGGTGGTGTAGCCGACGCCGGTCGGGAGGGTGGTGTGCACCGCGCAGGCCATCGCCGAATCGAGCAGCGTCGCCGCGATGCCGCCGTGCACGATGCCCAGCGGGTTGGCGAAGTCCGGGCGGGTTTCCAGCGAGATGACGATCCGGCCGTGCTCCACCTCGTCGAAACGCATGCCGAGCAGCCGGCCGATGGAGGGGATGTCGTCGGTGCGCTCGGACTGCACCCAACGCATCAGTTCGAGGCCGGACATGGCGGCGAGTTCTGCGGTGGACACGGGAAGCTCCTTGCTGTTGCTGATGATCAGGTCGTCTCTCGGTTCCGGCGGCGATCCGCGGGCTCCTGCAGGGTGCGAACCAGCAGTTCGTGGATCTCTCCTGCGGCGGCCTCCATCGGCGCGGCGCTCTTCTCGGCCTTGCACATGACCATCGCGCCTTCGGCCGCGGCGATGACGAACGCGGCCAGCCGCTTTCCGCGTTCTTCGGGCAGGCCGTGCCGGCGGAACAAGTCGACCAGCGCCTCCTGCCAGCGCGCGAAAACCGCGGCCGCCGAGCGCGCGAGCTGCGGGGCGTCGTCGTTGGTCTCCACGGCCACCGCCACGATCGGGCAGCCGGCCCGGAAGTCGCTGGCCACGATCCGGTCGCGCCACAGCGCGAAGAAGGCGTCGATCACCACCACGGGATCGTCGGCCTGCGCGGCGGTCTCGATCAGGCCGGTGATGGATTCACCGGCGAGCGTCACCGCCTCGTCGATCAGCTGCGTCCGCCCGCCGGGGAAGTGGTGGTAGACCGAGCCGCGAGGGGCGCCGCTGTGCGCGAGAACCCGGTCGATGGTCGTGGCGGTCGCCCCGTGCTCCCGCAACAGCGCCTCGGTGCTGGTGAGCATCCGCTCGCGGCTGTCGCTCTTGCGCGGGCTCACGCGGCCACCGTCCCGGCGGCCGCGGTGGATGAGCGGTCGACCATGCCGCAGCGCCTCCCACGCGTCGATGAAACTTCCGTTCGGTAATTTATGATAGATGACATAGTACATGGAAAGCGGGTGGCGCCAGCCTCTTCCCGCGGCGCCGCGAGGCGTGTTCGAGGCCGGCAGGTATGATCTCGATCTTGTTCTGGGGCAGGTCGACGGCTGGGGACTCTTATGCTGCAGGGCCTGGGGATCAGCGAGCCGGGGGAACGGATCTACCGGCTGCTGCTGACCGAGACCGCTTGCGAGCCCGGTGATGTCGGCTCCCGGCTGGGCCTGGCGCCCGGCGAAGTGGCCGACGCGCTTGCCGGGCTCCAAGCGAGCGGGCTGGTGGAGGAGTACGACAACGGGACCGGCGCGATCCGGCCGGTTCACCCGACCATCGCCTTCGCGCCGCTGCTCGCTCGCGCCCGGGTGGCGCTGCGGGCCGAATCGCAACGCATCGAGCTGGCTTCGGCGACGGTGGAGGAACTGTCGGCGCTGCAGTCCCACGGGGTCGCCGCCGGATCGCCAGAGGTCGAGCTCAACCGAGGGCCCGCTGCGGCGTTCAGCTGCCTGGAGCGCATCGCGGCGACCGCGCGTGACGACGTGCTGGTGCTGGCGGCGTCCGGCCCGGCTCCTGGAGTGCCGGATCCGACCGACTACAGCCCGGTGGTGCAGCTGGCGGTGTCGCTGGCCGAACGCGGCGTCCGGCTGCGGGTGATCATGCTGGACAGCATCAACTACCTCACCCCGCTGGTCGAGGGCGCCCGGCGGATGCAGCAGGCCGGCGTGGAGATCCGGATGAGCCCGACGCTCCCGGTCTGGACGATCGTCGTCGACCAGGATTACGTGGTGACCGCCCTCGACGTCGCCGACCACGACCGGGGAAGCATGCTGGTGCGCACTCCCGGCGCGGTGGCCGCGGCCGGCGACCTGTTCGGCCGTTGCTGGCGTGCGGCCACCCCGCTCGGCGAGACCGAACCCGGTCGCGCCGGCGGGCCGCTGACGGCGGCGCAGCACCAGCTGCTGGTGATGGTGGTCAACGGCAGCAAGGACGAGGCGGTCGCGCGCCGGTTCAGCGTTTCGACCCGCACCGTTCGCCGGATGATCGCGGACCTCTACGAAGTCGCCGGGGTGACCAGCCGCATCCAGCTCGCCTTCCGCGCGGCCAAGCTCGGCTGGCTCGACGGTTCCGAACTCGACCGGCTGTGAGCCTGTCCGACGGCGGACATGGCCGCACGCGGACGGATCCGCCAACCCCGGCGCCGCCGTCCCACCTGCACAACCACCACGGATGTGACGGAGGTGCCGGCGATGTCGTTCAAGATTCGCCCAGACGAACTGCGGAAGGCAGCGGGGCAGGCGAGCTGCGCTGCGGAGCAGGTGCGGGGAGTCGCGTTGCGAACAGGCGCGGAGCAGATCGCGCGTGCATTGCCCGGCGCAGCCGCCTCCTCGGCCGCCGTGGCGCTGGCAGGGGACTGGGATGCCGAGATCGAGCAGTGGGCGCGGGCCACCGGCGACTACGGGCAGAACCTGGACGCCTGCGCCGCCCAATACCTGGATGACGACAGCAGCGTCACCGAGACGTTCGCCGCGATCCGGCTGTCGGCCTTCGGAGGTCTTCGATGAGCATCACGATCGGCACCATCCGGAAATGGGAGCCCGGCGCGCTGGACGAGGCGGTGCGAACCCTGCTCAAGCACCGAAACGCGTTGATCGCGCTCGATGACGAGGTGACCGGCTGCAAGCCCCCGGCGAGCTGGCAGGGCGCGGCCGCAGGCGCGGCGGCTCCCGCCCACGCCAGGATCGCGGCATCGGCGCGGCAGCTGACCGCGGAAGTCGCCGCCGTCCGGATGGCGGCGACCGACGCCGCCGACTCGGTCGAGGCGCTGCGGAAATCCCTGGTGGAAACGGAGAACCTGGCGAAGACCAACGGCTTCACCATCGCCGACAGCGGAGCGGTCAACGACACCGCCCCACCGACGGACGTGGCGCCCGGCGAGCTCGACGCGGTCAAGGCCGAGCGGCGAGCCGTGCAGCTCGAACTGGTCGAGCGGGTCCGGGAGCTGGTGCGGCGCGGCGCCGCCATCGACACCCAGCTCGCGAAAGTGCTCCGCACCGCCTGCGGCGACAAGTTGCGTGCCGCCGGAACCCTGCAGCAGGCCGCGCGAACCGGGGAGAAGGTGGGCGACCTGCCGATCACGCCGCCGCCCAACGGCAAGCCCGGCGCGAACGCCGCGTGGTGGGAATCGCTGTCGGAGGCGGACAAGAAGGCCGTGCTCAAGAACCACCCGGCCTGGATCGGGAACCTCGACGGAGTGCCCGCCGCGTTCCGCGACCAGGCGAACCGGGCCAGGCTCAAAGCACTCCGCGCCTCGGTGCAGAAGGAACTCGACGGCACCCTCACTGATGAGCTCTCCACGCCGTGGGTCTACACCGACGCGGAGAAGAAGATGGCGGCGATCAACGCGATCGACAAGCAGCTCGCGCAGGGCAACCGGCAGCTCCTGCTGCTGGACATGTTGGAGGAGTGGCCGAAGGCGGCCGTGGCCACGGGCAACGTTGACACGGCCGACCACGTCGCGGTGCAGATCCCCGGGATGAACTCGACGGTCGGCGGCGACACCCTGGAGCTGAAGCAGGGCGAGATGACCAGGCTGCACGACGAAGGCAAGTCGGTGGCCGGCGTGACCTGGATCGGATACGACTCGCCGAACATGCCGGAGGCGCTCGGCAACGGCCAGGCCGAAGGCGGCGCCACCGACCTCGCCCGCTTCTTCCAGGGCATCAACGCCTCCCGGGACCCGACCCGCACCTGACCGCGCTCGGCCACTCCTACGGGGCCGTGACCACGGAGGCGGCACTGAAGAACGAGGGGACCGGTGTGGACGACACCGTCCTGTTCGGCGGCCCCGGGCACGTCGTCGACCACGTGTCGGAGCTCAAGGTGCCCGCCGGCTCGGTCTACACCTTCAGCGCGGACGCGACCGTCTCCCTGCAGGGCAAGTCCGACTTCAACAACGACATCGTCGAAGCCATGGGAAGCCTCTTCCGCACCGGGGAGCTCGACGGCGCGACGGAACTGTCCACCGACGCCCAAGGCAAGAACCAGCCGACCAATGGACACTCGGACTATCTCGACGCGGGCACGACGAGCTACGAGAACATCAAGAAGATCGTGACTGGAGAACAGGACGACGTGGTCGAATGAGCTACCTGGCCGAGCGCGGTGACCGTATTCCACCTCCTTCGCCCGGACCTGCTCGTCCAGCGGACGAGCAGGGAACCCGATGCAGTCGGTGGGCGTCGCTGAAGCGAGCACCTCTGCCGGCGAGCAGCGGGCCGGATTCCAGCGGCGTGGCGGTCGAGGGTTCGTCGTGCGGCGTGCCCGGGATTCCGGTCGGTGGTGCGCTGTGAACGCCGATCAGACGTTGAGCAGCGGGCGGACTCCGGTTGGCGCGGTGCTGCGTTCTCGTCATGTTCCGCGCCTGCTGTCGGCGTCGCTGATCGGTCGGCTGCCGACCGGCATGGCGCCGCTGGCGATCCTGCTCACCGTTCGCGACGGCGGCGGCGACTACCGCTTGGCGGGCTTCCTGATCGCGCTCTACGCGGCGAGCGCCGCGGTGTGCGGGCCGGTGATGGGCCGGCTGATCGACCGGACGCGCCAGGCACCCGCGCTGTTGACGAGCGCGTCGGTGTCGGCCGCCGCGCTTCTGGTGCTGGCCTTCGCGAATCCGGTGCGCAGCCCGGTGATCGGCGCGGTCGCGGCCGTCGTCGCCGGCGCGGTGACACCGCAGCTCGAACCGTGCCTGCGGGTGCTGTGGGAGCACGTGGTGCCCGGCGAGCGGAACGTCCGCGCCGCGTTCTCCCTGGATGCGGCGACGCAGGAGCTGATCTTCGTGACCGGCCCGCTGGTCGTGCTCGGCGCGATCGCCGTCGCGGGCCCCACCGCAGGTCTGGTTTTCGCCGCAGTTCTGGGCTTTTCCGGTGCCACGTGGTTCGCGACCGCCCGCCCGGCCCGGGCGTGGCGCGGTGCGCGGGTGGAACGCCACTGGGCGGGCCCGCTGCGCAGTGCGGGCGTGCTCAGGCTCTTCGCCGTGCTGGTCTGCGTGGGAGCCACGATCGGCGTTTTCACCGTCGGCATCACCGGATACGCCGAGACGGAAGGAAGTCCGGCGTTCGCGGGCTGGCTGATCGCGCTGAACGCGGCGGGAGCGCTGGTGTGCGGGATCGGGTACACCGCCGTGCGCGCGGCGCACCGCGAAGACCGCCGGCTGCTCGTGCTGCTGGCGTTGCTTGCCGCGGGTTACCTGCCGCTGGTTCTCACACCCGGCATCGTGCTGATGTTCCCGCTGGCCTTCGTCAGCGGATGCGCGCTGCCCGCCGTGCTGGCGTCGGCGTTCGCGCTCATCGCCCGGATGGCGCCGGACGGGACGCTGACCGAGGCGCACGCCTGGATGATCACCTCGTTCGGGGTCGGCAACGCGATCGGTTCGGCGCTGGCCGGGACCCTGCTCGACGTGGCATCCGTCCCGGCCGCGTTCGTGCTGGCCGCCGCCACCGCGGCGGCATCGGCCCTGCTGGCCGTTCCCCGGCTGCTGCCGAGTTCCGCTCACGGCCGATCGGCCAGGCCGGACTCGTAGCCGGCGATCACCAGCTGGGCCCGGTCCCGCGCGGCCAGCTTGGTCATCAACCGCCCGATGTGGGTCTTGACCGTGCTGCGGCTGAGGTGCAGGTGCAGCTCGATCTCGGTGTTGGACAACCCGCGCGTGATAAGCGCCAGCACCTCCATCTCCCGCTGCGTGACCCCGCTGAGCTCGCGGCGGGGCCGGGTCTGCGGCCCGCGGGTGAACTCGGCGATCAGCCGCCGGGTAACGCTCGGGGCGAGCAGCGCTTCACCGGTGGCGATCACCCGGATCGCGTCGAGCAGTTGGTTGGGCCGGATGTCCTTGAGCAGGAAGCCGCCGGCGCCGGCGTGCAGCGCCCGGTACACGTAGTCATCCAGGTCGAACGTGGTGAGGACGAGCACTTTCGGGGCCCGTGGCAGCGCGGTGATCCGCGCGGTGGCGGCGATGCCGTCGAGCTCGGGCATCCGGACGTCCATCACGACGACGTCGGCCGCCCGCTCCGATGCGAGTTCCACGGCGGCGGAGCCGGTGGCCGCCTCGCCCACCACGGTCATCCCCGGGGTGGCATCGATCAGCAGGCGGAGGGTGCTCCGGAAGAGCGCTTCGTCGTCTGCCAGGAGCACTCGCAGCCGCTCACTCATCGGCCACCTCGAACGGCAGCCGGGCGCGGACCGCGAACCCGCCGCCGGGCTCGGGGCCGATGCCGATCGTCCCGCCGTGCAACGCGACTCGTTCGCGCATCCCCAGCAGGCCCTGGCCGGGCGGTCCCGGCCGTTCGGGAGGCTTCCCGTCGTCGACGACGGACACGGTCAGGACACCGGCGGCGGCGGTGAGGCCGAGCCGGCAGCTGGTCGCCCGGGCGTGGCGGAGCACGTTCGTGAGCGCTTCCTGCGCGATGCGGTACGCCGACGCCCGCACCGCCATCGGCACTTCCGCCAGGCCGGACTCGTCGAACTCGACCGCGACACCGGCAGACCTGACGTTCTCGACCAAGCCGTCGAATCCGGAATCCGGCGATGCGTCGGCAGAGTCGCGCAGCGCGCCGAGGACGGCGCGGACGTCGGCCAGCGCGCTGCGGCTGACCCACTCGATGGTCGCGAGCGCGGCCCGGCCTTCTTCCGGGTGGCTGTCCACCAGGTGGTTGGCGACCGCTGCTTTCATCGCGATCAGGCTGAGGTTGTGCCCGACGACGTCGTGCACGTCCCTGGCGATGCGCAACCTCTCCTCGACCGCCGCCTGCCGGGCGCGAAGCTCGGCGAGCTGGGCGGCTTGACCACGGCGCGCTCGTACCGTCCGCGCGAGAGCCCACGAGCCCGCCAAGACGACCGCGCTGTAGCCGAACACGGGCATCGGCGTTGTCGCGAAGGACTCGGTGTTCTCCGGCACCGCGACGAGCGGCAGGCCCGGAACCAAGACCACTGCCAGGCCGGCGATCGCGATCCCGGCCAGCGCACCTGCCAGGGCCAGCCACGAGTGGAGCGCCGGGCTGGACAGCCCGACCGGGTAGAGCGCGAAGGCGATCGCCAGAACCACGACATCGCTCGCGCTTCCGGTGATGATCGCGCTCATGCCTGCCAGGACCACGACACCGAGCACTGCTCGCGGCCAGCGCCTGCGCAGCACCAGCGGCGCGCACAGCACGAGGGCCAGGGCCCATTCGAAGAGCGCGGCGCCAGGAGCGCGGAACGCCGCCACCAGCACGAGCGCAGCCGCCACCACGGCGTCGAGCGCCACCAGCCGCCGCGTTCCGACGGTTCCGGGAGTGATCACGCGACGACCATATCCGCAGGAGAACGCCCCCACATCGGACCACGGTCCGATACCGGAATTCGGACTCTGGTCCGATGTGGACACGACGATCCGCGCCGACACTCGTCGGCATGATCATCAAAGCGCTCATCGCATCCGGCGCGTTCGCCGTCGCCGCCGCGTTCGCCCCGGCGGCCCCGCCGGTCGGCGCCGCCGACATCGACTCCGTCGTCGAGGAGTACCTCCGAAGCACCGGTTTACCGGGCGCGGCGGTCGCCGTCACCCAGGGCGACGAAGTGGTGCGGGCCGCCGGGTACGGCCGCACTCCGGCGGGCGAGCCGGTCACGGAGCACACGACCATGGCCGTGGCGTCGGTGAGCAAGTCCTTCACCGCGTTGGCCGTGATGCAGCTGGCGGAAGCGGGCCGGGTGGACCTGGACGAGCCCGTGCGCAGCTATCTGCCGGAATTCACCACGTCCGACCCGCGCGCGGCTCGCATCACCGTGCGCCAGCTGCTGGACCAGACCTCGGGACTGTCCGACGCGACCTACCCGCCCTTCAACCGGCCACAGCCGGATTCGCTGCGGTCAGCAGTGGCCGAGATGAGCTCGGCGAAGCTGGCGGCCGAACCCGGAACCCGGTGGGAGTACCACAACCCCAACTTCCAGGTCGCCGCGCGGTTGGTCGAAGTGGTCGCCGGGCAGCCCTTCGACGACTACCTCCAGGAGCACGTGTTCGCGCCGCTCGGCATGACGGACAGTCGCACGATCGACACGGCGAGCGAGCTGCCGCCGAGCGCGCACGGGCATCTGATGGTGCTCGGTTCGGCCGTCGCCGTGCCGGAACCACCTGCCTTCGGCGGCGGTTCCGGCGGAATGCTCAGCTCCGCGCACGACATGTCCGCATGGCTGATCGCGCAGAACAACGGCGGTCGCGGCCCCGGGGGAGCGGCCATCGCCACCGCCACGACCATCGCCGCCACGCACGCTCCGTCGTCGGAGATCTCCGGCGACTACGCTCTCGGCTGGTCGGTGGGCACGACCGGTTCCGGCGCTCCGATCATCGCGCACAGCGGCGACCTGTTCACCGCCACCGCCTACCAGGCGTTGCTGCCGGCTTCCGGGTACGGGATCGCGGTCATGGCCAACACCGGACTCGCCTACGGCGACGCCAAAGCGATCGCGGATCAACTCATCGCCCTGCTGGAGGGCACACCCGCGCCGGTGCCGAACGCCCCGTTCGTCGTGGCCGACGCGGTGCTGCTGGTGCTGACCGCAGGTGCCGCGCTGCTCGCGATCCGCGGCGTGCTGCGTTCGCGCCGGTGGGCGACGAAGCGGTCGAGCGCGGTTCGCGCCGCATTCCGGCTGCTGCCGCTGTCGATTCCGCTGCTGGTGTTCGTGTTCATCGACCGGGTCGTCAGCACGCTCTACCGCGGCCGGGACGTCGCCTGGATCCAGGTGCCGTACCTGTACCCGACGTTCATGCTGCTGCTGGCCACTGCGGCCATCGGAAGCGTCGCGGTGCTCTCGGCGCGGCTCCTGCGGCTCGCACAGGCCGCTCGCGCCGGTCGCAGCGCGTGAATCCGAAGGCCCGCTCGCAGGTTTCGCGGACCGCTGTCTCTTGTGGACCGGTGCCGCTTGCATCGCAGAGCGTATTCCGGAGCCGCATCTTCCGAACGCGCAACATCCGGCGATCACGGACTGTCGTCGGCTCGTGAAAGCATCGCGCCGTGCCTGAACCCGCGAGTTCTAGCCGCCTGTTGACTTTCCGTTTTCGTTCTTCCTAACATTCCTCGATCCCCCGGTTTCGAGGATGTGGTGATGCGGTCGAAGTTGGCCGAAAAGCGCGTTGCCGGGGGATTTTCGGGGAACTTTGTTTCTGTTGCGGTAGATATTTTCTCGCGCGGAAGTTCCTTTTATCTTGTTTCACTTCTCGTGGAGGAAGAATGCGAAAATGCCCGGCGATCGCAGCCGCGGTCGCGGTGTTCGCCTTCGGTTCGGGACCGGTCGCGCACGCGGCGCCGCGCCCGGCCGACCCGGTCGAACTCGACGTGCTGTTCATCGGCGCGCACCCCGACGACGAGGCCGGCACGCTGTCGACGCTCGGCCAGTGGAGCGAGCAGCACGGGGTCAAGGCCGGCGTCATCACGACGACCCGAGGGGAGGGCGGAGGCAACGCCGTCGGCTTCGAGGAAGGGCCGCCGCTGGGCCTGATCCGGGAGGGCGAGGAGCGGCGCGCGGTCGGCAAGGCCGGCGTCGAGCACGTCTACAACCTGGACAAGCTCGACTTCTTCTACACGGTCAGCGCGCCGCTGACCGAGCAGGTCTGGGACCACGAGGACAGCCTCTCCCGGATCGTGCGGGTCGTTCGCGCGACCAAGCCCAAGGTGATCGTCACCATGGACCCGTCGCCGACGCCGGGAAACCACGGCAACCACCAGCAGGCGGCGCGGCTGGCCGTCGAGGCGTACCTGAAAGCCGGTGACCCGTCGGCGTTTCCGGAGCAGATCTCGGACGAGAACCTGAATCCCTGGCGGGTGGGGCGGATCTTCCAGTCGGGCGCGCGGGGCACCGCGGATCCCGGGCCGGAGTGCGAGGCGACCGGCTACCGCCCGGCGGAGCCCACCGACCGGGTGCTCGGGGTGTGGGCGGGGCATCCTTCCTCCACCAACGGCGGAAAGCCGTGGTCCACGGTGGAACGCGAAGCGGAGTGGGAGTACCGCACCCAGGGCTGGGCGAGCAATCCGCCCGCGCCGACGGATCCCGCGAAGATCGGTTGCGACTGGTTCACCGAGATCGACAGCCGCGCGCCGTATGGCCCGGATGCCGCCGGGGTCACCGCCGCGCTGGATGGCGCGGTGCTGCCAGGCTCGGGCGGATTGCCGGCGGGCACGGAGCTCGCGGTCGAGACCGACCGCTTCGACGTCGTTCCGGGCGCACCGTTCGAGGTGATGGTTCGGGCCAAGGCCGTCGGCCGCGCGATCCAGCAGGGCCGGGTTGGGCTGAACGTGCCGGACGGATGGCAGATCACCGGTTCCGGCGAGCTCGGCACGGTGCCGCCGGGCCGCGAAAAGACGGTCCGCTTCACCGTGACACCGCCGGCGGACGCCGCGCCGAACACGCGCTCCAGGCTGGCGGCGAGGCTGGACACCGCCGACCACGCCAGCGGGGTTTCCTCGCGCGTGGTGCGGGTTGTGCCCGCGGTGCGCGGCACCATCGAGCCGCTGGCGCAGGTCGGCCAGTTCCGGGAATGGGCCGGAAACGTCGGCGCGCCGCAGCTGGACAGCCTGAACAAGCCGGTCCTGACGCTGGGCAGCGGGCAGTCCCGCTCGGTGCGGGTCGACCTGGTCAACCGCGGCGAGGCTCCGGAAAGCGGCGCGGTGCGGTTGAACCTGCCCGACGGTTTTCGCGCGGACGCCGCCGAGAAGGAGTATTCGGCCCTCGCGCCCGGCGCCACCGGTTCGGTGACCTTCGAGGTGACCAACACCGACCCGGGCCTGCCCACGTCCAACCGGGCGCCCAACGACGGCGACTACCCGATCGCCATCGAGACCACGTCGACCAGCGGGGCCGGAACCGAAGCGGCGGCCCTGGAACTGGTCCCGGTGACCACGATCCCGAAGGCGCAGTCCGCCCCGGCCATGGACGGCGTGGAAGGCGACGGCGAGTACGCCGGCCCGGAGTTGGACCTCTCCTCGCTGTGGGAAGGAACCCCGGCCCCGGCGGATGACATCTCCGGGACCGCGAAGGTGACCTTCACCGACGACGCGCTGTACGTGATGGTGCACGTGACCGACGACGTCCTCGGCACCGTCATCGAGCCGAACGACTGCAAGCGGCACCGCCGCACGGATTCGGTGGAGATCACCATCGACCCGTCGGGCACGTCGGAGAACACGGCCACCGCGTTCAAGTCCGGAATCTTCCCGACCACCAACGATCCCGAACGCGGCAACCCACCGTGCTTCGAGCGGGACGCGGACAACCACCAGGGCCCGGGGCCGGAAACCGCGCCCGGCATGCAGGTGGCGTCGAAGCTCACCGAGCCGTACAGCGGCTACGCGGTCGAGGCGAAGATCCCGTTCTCGGTGCTGCCGGACGCGGTCGACCCGGCGCGCATGGGCCTGAACGTGCTGATCTACGACTCGGACACCCAGGACAAGACCACGCAGACCAGGGTGGGCTGGTCGACCTGGAAGGGCGTGCGCGGCGATCCGTACCGCTGGGGCCTGGCCGAGCTGCCCGGCTACCAGCCGCCGGCTTCGCAGCCGAAGGAGCCGGTGCTGCCGGACACCGCGGCCAGGAGCGTGGATTCGCCGCTGAGCATCCTGCAGTCCAGTGTGGACGGAGTGCCGCTGTCCGGAGCGCCGGGCCTGGCCGCGGACGCGGTGCAGATCCGCTCGGTGCGGCGGGTGGACGCGACGACCGTGGACGTCGAGCTCACCGCGAAGGTGGCCGGCGCGGTCCGGCTGTTCGGCTGGGACGGCGAGCAGGCCACCGGGCAGGTGAGCCGCGAACTGCCCAAGGGCGAGACCACGGTGCGGCTGCCCGTCGGCGCGGCCGACCGCGTGCTGCTGTCCTACGCCTCGGACGGCGCCACGCTTGCCCGCACCGCGCCGATCGAGGGCTGATGCGGCGGCCCTGCCGGTCCCGACCGGCAGGGCCGTTCGGCTTACCAGGGCCGTGTGGCTTACCAGGGCCGTGTGCACTTTGTGCTGCTATAGCAACAGAAAGTGCACACGGGTTCTGGCCGCCCGCCGTCTTGATCTGGTGGTGGCCCGGGGCCGGTTGCTAGACTTTCATTTCGACAGAAAGAAAGTCGAGGCGGCCCGTGACCAGAACGCTCGCCGAGGATCGGCGGACCTCAACAGGCAAGACCCCGCGCGGGCGGCGGGATGGCCGCGCGGCGGTGCTCCGGCAGCTGCGCGAGCGCCCGCTGTCCCGCACCGACCTGGCCGAGCTGACCGGGATCAGCCAGCCGGTGATCACCAGGCTCGTCCGCGACCTGCTGGCGGACGAAGCGGTGCACGAGATCGGAGCGGCCGGCTCCACCGGCGGCCGCCGCCCGGTGCTGCTGGCGATCCGGCCGCGAAGCCGCTGGGTGCTGCTGGCGCGACTGGCCCGCGGGCGAGCCGAACTGGCGTTGGCCGATCTCACCGGCACCGTGGTGGCCCACCGGCACGCCGCCTACCAGGGCGACCGGATGGAACCGGAATGGCTGGTCGGGGAGCTCGTCGCGCTGTGCCGGGCGAACGGGCTGACCGACATAGACGTGTGCGGGGTGGCGATCGCGGTGCCGGGCGTGGTGGCGCCCGGCACCGGAGTCGTCGGCACCGCGCCGGACCTCGGCTGGACCGGCCCGGAGGCGCTGGGAGACGCGCTCGCGGGCAGGTTCGGTGACTGCGTGCTGGTGGACAACGACGTCAACCTGATGCTCACCGGCGAACGGGTGCATGGCGCGGCCCGCGGAGCCGACGACGTGGTGCTGCTCTACATCGGACGATTCATCGGGGCGAGCATCATGCTCGGCGGGCGAGTGCTGCCGGGCGCGCACGGTGCCAGCGGCGAGATCGGCCTCCTGCCCCTGCGCGAGCCGACCGGCGACGCCACGGTGGAGCAGCGATACGGGCTGGGCGGGCTGGCCGACGCGATCGGCACCGCGGAACCGGTGCAGGCGCTCACCGACCGAGGTCGGCTGGACGAGGTGGTCGCGGCGTGGACCCACCTGGCCGTGGTGCTGGCCCTGACCGTGGACCCGGCGCTGGTGCTGGTCGGCGGCGCAGCCACCGAACTCGGCGAACCCGGGCTGGTCGGCATCCGGTCCGAGTTGGCCCGGCGGGTGCCGGTCTGCCCGGACGTCCGCTTCGCGGAACTCGGCGACCGCGCGGTCACCCAGGGAGCGTTGGAGCGAATCCGCGACCTGGTGATCGACTCAGGCGCCCTCCGCGACTGACGAGCCCCGCGGCGCGAGTCCGTCCCGTGTGTACTTTGTGCTGCTATAGAGGGCTGTTTTGGATGTGGTGACGTGCGGATGTGGTAACGCGGGCGCTTTGTCTTTGAAGCGGCGCAGCCGCTTAGCCCACGCACGCCGCTTGCACCGCAGCGGGTTCTCAGAGGTCTTCTCGCGAGGACAGCCCCGACGTGGTGAATTGGTCATTCATGATGTCGGGGATCCCACAGCGAGAAGACCTCTGAGGTTCCGCCACCCGCACCGCTACGCAGGACGAGTTTGGAAACAGGCTCTATAGCGACACAAAGTACACACGGGACCTAGCCAGAGCTCAGGACTTCGCGGGGCCGTAGGTCAGGTGCACCACGCCGTTCTCGAACACTTCCTGGTCGGTCAGGGACAGCGGGAGGCGCTGGGTGCCTTCCGGGAACAGCCTCTCGCCGGAACCGAGAACGAGCGGGTAGACCAGCAGGTGCAGGCCGTCGACCAGGCCGTCGGCCAGCAGCGCGCGCACCAGCTTGCCGCTTCCGCTGATGTAGATGTGGCCGTCGACCTCGTTCTTCAGCTTCTGGATCGCCTGCGGGTCGTAGGCCCCGAACACCGTCGAGTTCTTCCAGGCGTCGGCCGTGGTCAGGGTGGACGACACCACGTACTTCGGGCTGTCGTTGAAGAACGGCGCGCCCGGGTCGTCTTCGGCGGTTCGCCCGGACCAGGCCGGGGCGAACATCTCAAAGGTGGTGCGCCCCAACAGGATCGCGCTGCTGGCTTCGGTCAGGCCGCCGATCGCCCGGCCCATTCCCTCGGTGAAGCCGTACTCGGCCGTCCAGCTCGGGCTCTCGAACACGCCATCGAGGCTGACGAACTCGTGCACGTGGATCTCGCCCATGTCGGTCTCTTTCCGTTTCGGTGGTGGCATGCGGTCCGGGCCCGCGACGTGCCGGTGGCCCAACGGTACAGACCCCGGCCGCGCGAAAACTCATCTACGACCGAAAAGGGACATTAGGTATTTCGTCGCGCCGCGTGATCCAGATCGGACGAACGCGCGACGGACCGATGAGTTCCGGCCGCCTCGGTCGTCTACCTGTTGGACCTGGTGACGAAAGGTGGATGATGACCGACCTGCACGACATCCTGCGGAAGCACGTCGACAACGGATCGGTGCCGGGAGCGGTGGGACTCGTGGCGCGCGGTGACCGGGTCGAGGTGGCCGCCGTCGGTTCCCTCGCCGTCGGTGGTGCCCCGATGACCCGGGACTCGATCTTCCGCATCGCATCGGTCACCAAGACCATCGTCGCCGCAGCGGTGCTGATGCTGGTCGAGGACGGCCGGATCGCGCTCCACGACCCGGTCCGGAAGTGGCTGCTGGAACTGGCCGAGCCGTCCGTCGTCCGCACGCCCGCCGGCGCGGTCGACGACGTGGTCCCGGCGGCCCAACCGATCACGGTGTTCGACCTGCTCAGCTCCACGGCGGGCTACGGCTTCGCATCCGACTTCGAGCTGCCGGCGGTGCAGAGCCTGTTCTCGGTGCAGAGGGACGGCCGCGAGCCGCAGAGCTTCCCGGCGACGGACGAGTGGATGGCCGAGCTGTCCCGGATTCCGCTGCTGCACCAGCCGGGCGAGGCGTGGCTGTACGACACCTGCTCGGCACTGCAGGGCGTGCTGATCGCCAGAGCCTCCGGCCGGTCCCTGCCGGACTTCCTGGCGGAGCGGGTGTTCGCGCCGCTGGGCATGGCCGACTCCGGGTTCGTGGTGCCGGCCGCCAACCGGGACCGGTTCACCAGCTACTACCGACCCGGTCCCGCCGGGCTGGAGCTCGCCGACGGCCCGGACGGGCAGTGGAGCACTCCGCCGGCGTTCCCGCTGGGTTCCGGCGGGCTGGTCGGGACCGTCGACGACTGGCTCGCCTTCGGCCGGATGCTGCTGGCCGGCGGCACCACCGCAGACGGCCGCCGGCTGCTGTCGGCCGATTCGGTGCGCATGATGACCAGCGATCACACCACCGCGGCCCAGCGCGAGATCGGCGAGGTGTTCCTGGAGGGGCAGGGCTGGGGATTCGGCGGCTCGGTCGACATCGCGGCCATCGATCCGTGTAACGTGCCGGGGCGCTACGGCTGGGTCGGCGGAACCGGGACGTCGGCGCACATCGTCCCGTCCACCGGCGCGGTGACCATCCTGTTCACCCAGGTCGCGACGGAAGGCCCCGTCCCGGCCGAGTGGATGCGGGACTTCTGGCGGTACGCGTGCTAGCGCCCCGGCCAGCTGTCCACAGCGGACGGTTGAGGTCAGGGTTTGCGGCCGATGCCACCGAGCGTGGACAGGTCGGCCGGGGAATCGGCCGGTGGCTCGTCGGGACGCCAGCGGGTGCAGGGCACCAGCCCGGGTTCGAGGATCTCCAGATCCCGGAAGTACTCGGCGATCTGCTCCGGGCTCCGGCTGTGGTACGGGATCGCGCCCGCGTCGGCCTGCTTGCGGCGGGCCGCCAGCAGCGCCGGATCGGTGTCCGGGCTGTCGAACAGCGCGAGGTAGCTGCCCGGCGGCAGTGCCCCCAGCAGTCGACGGACCAGGGACCACGGATCATCCTCGTCCGGGACCAGGCCGAGGATGCCGAACAGCACCAGTGCGACCGGGCGGTCGAGGTCCAGCGTGTCGGCGGCGCGCGCCAGGATGGTCTCCGGGTCGCGGATGTCGGCGTGGATGTAGTCGGTGGCGCCTGCCGGATTGCTGGTCAGCAGCGCCCGGGCGTGGGCCAGCACCAGCGGATCGTTGTCGACGTAGACGATCCGGCACTCGGGGGCGTGCCGTTGCGCGATCTCGTGGGTGTTGTCCGCGGTGGGCAGCCCGGTGCCGATGTCCAGGAACTGGCGCACGCCGGCCTCGACGACCAGGTGCCGCACGACGCGCGCCAAGAACGCCCGCCCGGCGCGCGCGGCGAAGTCGATTCCGGGGAACAGGGCGCGGAATTCGTCGCCGGCCGCGCGGTCGACGGCGTAGTTGTCCTTGCCGCCGAGCCAGTAGTTCCACATCCGCGCCGAGTGCGGCACGCCGGTGTCGATTTCGACGGGCTCGTGTGCCATTTCGCAATACCCCCTGTGACCGTTCGCGGCGAAAGTATCACGATCCACTCGCCGGAAAGGGCCTGTTCGGATGGGCCGCCGCTGGTGCGCCGCCGCCCTGGGCCTGTCACGCCCGTGTGCGACCCTCGAACCGCTTGAGGACCGCCACCGAAGCGCGCCTGGGAAATCTCCCGATCGAAGAGGAGCAAATATGACGACATCACGAGTAGTGGCAGTCAACCGCGGTGCCGAACACGCCGACGGTCAGGGGCCCAGGCGAGGCCCTCAGCACGACGCGCTCGGCGCTTGGGTGGGCAGGTGGATCAACGAAGGCCACATGATCAACGATGACGGAAGCCCCGGGCCGGCGATCACGACCTCCGACGTGTACGAGTGGGCTCCCGGCGGGTTCTTCATCCTCCACTCGGCATACGGGCGCATCGGCGAGTTCGGCGTCGGCGGCACCGAGATCATCGGGTACGACGAGACGAGTGGCGCCTACACGTCGCACTTCTTCGACAGCCAGGGAAACGTGACCGTCAGCAGCCTGATCGCGCGCGGCGACACGTGGACCTACCAGGGCGAAACGACCCGTTCCACAGTGGAGTTCAGCGACGGCCACCGCGTCCAGACCGTCCTGCACGAGCGCACCGATGACGGAACGACCTACAAGCCATCCATGAAGGTCACCCTCATCAAGGTCGAATGAGGCGCGTCCGACGCGGCCTGATCAGGCGGATTCGGTGCGGCCGTACGGCTCTTCGGGAACGGCGTGCGCGAGGACGAGTTTCAGCAGCAGGACCGCCGGGAGCCAGGCGAAGCCTTCCGGGCTGGGCAGCGTCGGGGCGATCATCACGCCGATGAGCACGACGAACAGCCCGAGCGGGCGCGCCAGGTAGAGCTGCGCGCGGGCGACCAGCACGACTCCCGCCAGGGCCCAGGCGTACCAAAGCGGTCCCCACCACCGCGGGCCGCCGAACAGCACGCCGATCAGGATCGGCTGCAGGTGGACGGCGGCGAAGCCGATCTCGTTGTGCAGCAACCGGTTCAGCCGGGTGGGCGGCAGCGGCAGTGGCCCGTGGTAGAAGCGCTTGGCGGCGTTGAGCCCGTTGGCGACCACGCCGCCGGCGAGGTCGTACACCAGGACGGCGCCGACCAGGTACTTCCACCACGGCCAGGGCAGGTCCCGCGCGGTCCAGAGCAGGACGGCGATGCCCGCCGCGGCCGCCAGGTGGGCCAACGTCCGTTCGGCGGTCGTGGCGCCGGTTCCGAAGAACCAGCTCGGCTTGGCCGAGGCGGATTCCCAGTCGATGCGTCGAGTGCGATGCCTGGTCGTCATGCCTCGTGCTCCTCGGGAACCGGGAGCAGCCCTGACGCGTAGATGGCCAGCGACTCGGAGGTCCAGCGGCCCATGCCCTCGGTCGTCAGCGGATCGACGCCGAGCACGTCGGTGAGCTGGTCGTGCAGGAGGAGCACGGCCAGGTCGTTGGCCATCAGGATCGCGGCGCGCATCGCGGGATCGCGGCCCGGCGCCGCCTTGCCCGCCGCCACCATGGCTCGCAGCCCCGCGCTGCTCGCCTCGTAGATGCGCCGCATCAGCCGTCGGCCCGGTTCGCCGCCCGCCAGCAGCAATCGGCGCAGGTAGGCGGGCAGGGGAGAGCCGGGAGGCAGGTGTCGCATCAGCGCCTCGACCAGCGATCCGGTCGCCGCGGCGTCCCGCGGATCCGGCGCCGGTCCGGCGGTCAGCGCGTCGAGCATCGCTTCGAACGCGTTGAACACGTGCTGATCGACGGCTTCCCGCAGGCCTTCCTTCGAGCCGAAGTGGTGCATCACCAGCCCCGGCGAGACGCCCGCCGCGGCGGCGATCTGCCGCATCGTCACCGCGTCCGGGCCGTGCTCGGCGAAAAGGCGCAGCGACTCCTCGCGGATGATCGCCCGCGTGGTCCGGTCCTCGTCCTTTGAACGCATGTTCAACATGCTAAACAGGTGTTCAATCTGGCGGGTAGGAGGGTGCCCGGAACGCGGTTCGGCGAGTCGTCAGCCGACCGCGTCGCGGATCGTGTTGTAGAGGTCCAGGACCGCCGCCGCCGTGGGGATTAGCGCGATGAGCACCGTGTATTCGAGGATGTCCAGCCAGCGGGCGCGGAGCGGGGACGGCAGGCTCGCCGGGTTTCGTCCGGCGTAGTGCAGGCATCCCGCTCCCGCCGTGACGGCGAACGCGGCGACCGCGAGCGTCCAGTAGTGGTCCAGTGTGGACAGCAGGCGCGCGCCAAGGCCGATCAGCAGGAGCAGGCCGATGACGATCACCGCCACTCGCTGCGCGGTACCCGCGTAGGAGCGCGAGCGCAGCAGCCACGCGGTGGCCACGAGCGCAACCAGCACCGCTGACCACGGCGACGGGTTACCTAGCAGCACGAGGCAACCTCCGGCCGTCACCAGGCCGAGCGCCGTGACCAGGCCGGTGAGGATGTCGGTCGCCGTCGTCGTCGGCCCGAGGACCGACGAGTCGAGCGTTGGTTGTTCGTCGGCCCGGAACGAGTCCATGTCCGCCGGCACCCGAGGCATCGGCAACCGGGCCAGGCGCAGCGCGATCATCGGTGCGGCTGCGGTGAGCGCGGCCGTCAGCGTCACCGAGACCGCCGCGACCGAGGCGCCCGGCAGGTCGAACAGCGGCACGCTTGCGGTGATCACCGCGCCGAGCGCCGAGGCCGCGATGATCGGCGCGAACACTGCGAACCGGTGGACCAGCATCGCCGCCGCCGTGGCGTACAACGTCACCGCGCCCAGGCCCGCGGCGAAGGATCCGATCTCGATCGGCCAGGGCACGTGCGGCGGCAGGGCCGTGATCCCGGCCAGCAGCGCCGCGACCACGCCCGCGCCCGCGGTCGCGCTCCCGGAGTCCAGGTCGCCCCGGGCTCGGGACAGGGCGCCGCCCGCGACCGCCAGCGCCACGGCGATCACCGCGCAGCCGATCGGTGCCGCCGGGCCGCCGGCCAGCGCCGCGGCCGCGAACACGGTGGCACCGACGAACAACGCCATGGCTGCGAAGAGGCTCAGGTGCCGCCCGGCCTTCGGCCGCCACGGCCCGGAGCGGACCTGCGCGGCACCGGCGATCGCGTCGACGGTGTCGTCGAAGACCAGCGGGATTTCCTGCCTCGGGCGGGGATTCAGGCAGAGGATCTCGCCGTCCTGCACCAACGTCGCGGACACCGTCAGGCCGGGAGCCAGCGCCGAGCCGCCGATGCGGGCGAGCACCCAGCCGGGATGCTGCTCCGGGCGGCTCGGCACGCCGGTGAGCCGGACGAGTTGCGGGATCAGCTCCGCCACCGTGCACTCCAGCGGCAGCGCGACATCCACCCTGGAGCCCGGGGCCACCACGGTCACCCGGCGCGGCGTGGGCATCACGTCCACTCGTCGGTGGCATCGAGCGCCGGCGCGAGCCGCTGCGCCGCGTGCTGCGCCAGCCGGTCCAGCGCGTCGTTGGCGGCTTCCACCACGATCGCGCCGATATCGCGGGCGTCGTACCGGCGCAGCGCCTCGGGGTCGATCGAGACGTCGGTGAACCTGCCGGTGCCCCGCACCGTGACGGTCACCTCGTTGTCCCGCGAGGAGCCTGAGACGAGGGTGGCGTCGACGTCCTGCCGGATGCGGTCGATCTCCGCCTGCTGGTGTTGCAACCGCCGCATCAACTCGGCGAGTTCGGGCGGATCGTCCGGGCCCTGGGTGGTGTGCAGCGCGTTCATCGGCGATGTCCCGTTCGGTTCAGGCGGCCACCGCGGCGGGTGCGCCGCTGTCGGCGAACAAGTTGGACAGTGTCTGGCTGAGCTCGTTCTTGGTCTGCTCGGCGCCCGACTCGGCCTCGGACTTCGCCTGGACCGCCTGCATGACCGCGTTCATGATGGCCAGCGCGATGGCCGCCTCGCGCCACGGCGAGGACATCGAGTGCGCCGCCCTGATGGCGTCCATCATGCGCTGCACGATGTCCATCGCCGTCTCGAAGAAGCTCTTCTTCTGCGTCTGCGCGGTGTTGCGCGCCTTGACCAGCGCGTCCGAGGCGGCGGTGAGCCGCTGGCTTTCCTTCTCCAGCGCCACTTTCAGGGCGTTGTTGAGCTGGTCGACGAAGTTGTCGGACGTCTGCCGGCAGGCGTCGTAGCCCCGGCCGTTCCAGGTCTCGCCCAGCTGGGTCACGATCTGCCCGGTCGCGGACGCGGCCGCCCCCACCTGCTGGGCGCACAGCGCGCAGTCCCGCGCTTTGGACCGCAATTCCCCCGGGTCGCCGGTGACGTCGCTGATCGTCTGGGCCAGCAACGACAGGCCCGCCCTGATGATCGCGGTGACCAGACTGGTGTCCATGCCGCACCTCCATTCCCCGCGAGCGTAGGTCCGTCGAGATGTCAGGTGGACGGTAAAAGTACCCACCTGCGCAGCGGCGGAGATGACCACACTCGGGTCCGGCACGCGTTTCGAGCCGGGGGAGTAGACCGATGCGGACCCAACCAGCGCTGCGCCTGGGGCGGGCGCCGGAGCAGCACAGCGGCGAGATCGTGCTGCAGGCGCCACCAAGCCTGGTCAAGGGCGGGCAGTCCTGGATGCAGATGCTGTTCATGGTGCCGATGATGCTGGGCATGGGCGCCATGTCGTTCGTCTACATCGGACGATCCGGCGGGCCGATGACCTACATCTTCGGCGGCCTGTTCCTGGTCGTGATGATCGGCATGATCACGATGTCGCTGGCCGGCGGGCGGCAGTCCACCAAGGCGAAGATCAACGAGGAGCGCCGCGACTACCAGCGCTACCTCGCCGGGCTGCGCAAGCAGGTGCGCGAGACCGCCGAGGCGCAGCGCGCCGCGCTGCTGTTCGCCCAGCCCGAACCGGAGGACCTGTGGACGCTCGTGGCGAGCCCGCGACGCTGGGAGCGCCGCAGGCGCGATCCGCACTTCGGGCAGGTGCGCATCGGCCGCGGGCCCCAGCAGCTGGCCACTCCGCTGCGCGCCCCGCAGACCGCGCCGCTGGAGGACCTCGACCCGGTTTCCTCGACCGCGCTGCGGCATTTCATCCGCACCTACTCGACGGTGCCCGATCTGCCGGTGGCCATCGCACTGCGCGGCTACGCCCGGATCGGCGTCAGCGGGCAGCGCGACGAGGCCAGCGAGCTGGTGCGCGCGATGCTCGCCCAGGCGGTCACCTTCCAGTCCCCGAACGACCTGCGGATCGGGCTGTGCCTGGGGCAGCGGCGCTGGGCCGACTGGGACTGGGTGAAGTGGCTGCCGCACGCCCAGGACGACACCGATCCCGACGCGGCCGGGCCGGCGAGGCTGGCGGCCGGTGACATCGGTGCGCTCGCGGAGCTGCTCGGCGGCGACCTCGGCGAGCGCGCGGCTTTCGGCAAGCAAGCCGACACCGAACGGCCGCACCTCGTGGTGATCGCCGATGGCGGCCGGGTGCCGCTGGAGGCCGAGCGGCAGGGCGTCACCGTGATCGAGCTGTCCGAACTGCCGCCGGCCGAGCCGCAGCCGAACGCCCTTTTCCTGCACGTCTCCGACGGTTTCATGGGCATGCTGGTCGGCAGCGACGACGAGGTCGGCTTCCGCTACATCGGCGAGCCGGACCGGTTGAGCACCACCGCCGCCGAGACGCTGGCCAGGTCGATGGCCCCGTGGCACTCCCCGGGCACCACCGGCGCCGAGACGCCGATGTCGACCACGTTCGGGCTGGCTGACCTGCTCGGCATCGGCGATCCGCGGGACACCGATCCGGTGGCCACCTGGCGTGCCCGCGCCGCCCGCGAGCGGCTGCGCGTCCCGCTCGGGCTCGATCCCGACGGGCTACCGGTCGAGCTGGACCTGAAGGAGTCCGCCGAGGGCGGGATGGGCCCGCACGGGCTGGTGATCGGCGCGACCGGCTCCGGCAAGAGCGAACTGCTGCGCACCCTGGTCACCGGGCTCGCCGTGACGCACTCGTCGGAGGCGGTGAACCTGGCGCTGATCGACTTCAAGGGCGGGGCGACGTTCGCCGGGATGAGCGCGCTGCCGCACACCTGCGCGGTGATCACCAACCTCTCCGACGACCTGGCCCTGGTCGACCGGATGGCCGACGCGATCAACGGGGAACTGGTGCGCCGCCAGGAGTTGCTGCGCGCGGCGGGGAACTACGCGTCGGTGCGGGACTACGAGCAGGCCCGCGAAGCGGGCGCCGACCTCGCGCCGCTGCCCGCGCTGCTGGTGATCATCGACGAGTTCAGCGAACTGCTGTCCAGCAGGCCGGAGTTCATCGACCTGTTCGTGATGATCGGCAGGCTCGGCCGAAGCCTGTCGGTGCACCTGCTGCTGGCCTCCCAAAGGCTGGAGGAGGGCCGCCTGCGCGGGCTGGACGCGCACCTTTCCTACCGGATCGGGCTGCGCACGTTCTCGGCGTCGGAGAGCCGGACCGTGCTCGGCGTTCCGGACGCCTACCACCTGCCCGCGGTGCCGGGCTCGGCCTACCTGAAGAGCGACACCGACACGCTGCGCCGGCTCAAGGCCGCCTACGTCTCCGGCGAACTCCCGCCCCGGGCCGCCGGTTCGGCGCCGGCTCTCGCTCCCGGCCGGCGAGTGATCCCGTTCGGGCTGAACAAGATCGTGGATCCGAATCCGGCGCCCGAGCCGCAGGCCGAGCCGGAGCAGGTGGAGAGCACCGGCGAGACGATCATGGGTGCGATGGTGTCCAGGCTGATCGGCAAGGGCCCGGCCGCGCACCCGATCTGGCTTCCGCCGCTCGACGAGCCCCCGACTCTCGACCAGCTGCTGCCGCCGCTGGAGCTCGACCCGGAGCGCGGGCTCCGCCCGCGGGGCTGGAGCGCGAACCTGGCCGTCCCGGTGGCCACCGTGGACAAGCCCTTCGAGCAGCGCCGCGACCAGCTGTGGGTGGACTTCTCCGGGGCGGCGGGCAACGTCATGCTCATCGGCGCGCCGCAGAGCGGAAAGAGCACCTTCCTGCGCGGCATGATCGCCTCGCTCGCCCTCACCCACACGCCGGCGGAGGTGCAGTTCTTCCTGCTGGACATGGGCGGCGGCGCGCTCGGCGCGATCGCCGGGCTGCCGCACGTCAGCGGCCACGCCCTGCGGCGGGACGAGGAGCGCTGCCGGCGCATCGTCGCGGAGGCCACCACCCTGCTGGATCAGCGGGAGGCGTTCTTCGCCGAGAACGGCATCGATTCCATCCAGACCTTCCGGCAGCGCCGCGCGGAGTTCACCGAAAGCGTTGCCGGGCAACGCGAATTCGGTGACGTCTTCGTCGTCGTCGACGACTGGGCGACGGTGCGCCAGGAGTTCTCCTCCCTGGAGGACTCACTGGTCAAGCTCGCCACCCGGGGGCTCGGCTTCGGCATCCACGTGATCATCTCCACCACCTGGTGGCTGAGCATGCCGACGCCGCTGCGCGACAGCATGGGCACCCGCATCGAACTGCGGCTCGGCGACCCGAGCGACTCGATGATCGATCGCCGCGCCGCGCAGAACGTGCCCGCCGGAGCACCGGGCCGGGGCCTCACGGCGGAACGGCTCCACATGCTGGGCGCACTGCCCAGAGTGGACGGTGACCAGCGCGCCGAAACGTTGAGCACCGGCACCGCCGAGCTCGTCGCCCAGGTCTCCCGGGCCTGGCCGGGCGCGCCGGCGCCGCGCGTGCGGCTGCTCCCGCGCGAGATCACCGTCGACCGGCTCGGCGCGCCGTCCGGCCGCGCGATCCCGCTGGGCGTGGCGGAATCCGACCTCCAGCCGGTGTTCCTCGACTTCGACAAGGAGCCGCACTTCCTCGCGTTCGCCGACGTGGAGAGCGGGAAAACCGCGCTGCTGCGCACCATCGCCCACGGCATCGCCCACCGCTACACACCCGACGAGGCACGGATCATCGCGGTGGACTACCGGCGCGGGCTGCTCGGCGCGGTCGCCGAGGAGCACCTGCTCAGCTACGCCGGTTCCGAGCCGGTGCTCGACGACGTCGTCGCCCAGGTCGCGCAGGCCATGCGAGAACGCCTGCCCGGCCCGGACATCACGCCCGAACAGCTCCGCCGCCGCGACTGGTGGCAGGGCCGCGAGCTGTTCCTGCTCATCGACGACTACGAGCTCGTCGCCTCGCCCGGCAAGGTCACGCACCCGTTGCTGCCGCTGCTGGACCTCCTGCCGCACGCCCGCGACATCGGCCTGCACCTGGTGCTGACGCGCGGCAGCGGAGGCGCGGCGCGAGCCATGTTCGACCCGGTGGTCCAGCGCATCAGGGAGCTCGGCTCGCCGGGCCTGGTGATGTCGGGCAGCCGCGACGAAGGCGCCCTGCTCGGCGACGTCCGGCCGCGCAAGCAGCCGCCCGGACGCGGGGTCCTGGTGCGCCGCCGGGCCGGGCACGAACTGGTCCAGGTGGCCTGGACTCCGTTCGATGCGGGCAAAAGTGCCGTCGGTGACGGCGTGAGTTCTGCCGTGGGGAGCCGCGCCGAACGTCCCTAGTGTCATCAGTCGAAAGGAGGTGCGACATGAGCACACCCCAGGGTGTCGTCGTCGATCGGGCGATCATGACCAAGGCGGCCGGCGACTTCGACGACACGGCCACGCGGATCCGCGAAATGATGGCCAAGCTCAACGCCGAGGTGGAGGGTCTGGTCGGCGCGACGCAGAACTTCAACGGCGCGGCGCGGCTGGCGTTCGACCAGAACAAGATGCTGCTCAACGACAAGATCCAGCGCGCGCAGAACGCGTTGACCGTCATCGCGACGAAGTTCAACGAGGTCATGAACCAGCACGCGGGCTTCTCCGAGCAGCAGAGCACGCAGATCAACCAGACGACCGCGGCCGTGCACTCGGGCGGCATCATCGCCGGGCTCAACGGCTGAGGCGCACGGACCAGTCCGGGAAGGAGTGAGCAGACATGATCTACGCGGGTGGACCGTCGAGTGACACCGTCGCGATGAACTTCGGCGCGGTGGACAACGCGGGCGGCGCGCTGGTCCGGTATTCCGGCGCGATCGGCAACGCGCTCGGGGAGCTGGACACGGCGCTGAGCCCGGTCCGGGAAACGTGGTACCAGTCCGGCAGCCAGTCGGGTTCCGACGCGCGGACCGCCGAGGCCAACCTCCGCGGCGCGCTGGGCGAGATGACGCAGATCATCAACAACCTCGGCTCGTTGCTGAGCCGTTCGGCGATGGACGGCGCGGCCCTGGACTCGGCCCTGGCCGGCAAGTTCCAGCAGGGCGCGTAGAAGCCGTTTCAAATGTGGTTCGCGCAGCGGTGCGAGCAGCGGAACCTCAGATGCCTTCCCGACTCCGGGATTCCGGTGTCCAGCATCGGGGCCTGGCGAGAAGGCATCTGAGAACCCGCGGCGCTGCGAGCGGAACCCACGCCGCTCGTGAAACAGGCCTTATCCGGGCAGGGGCCTCGCTCCGGGATCGGGAGAGGTGAGTGCGCGATCCCGGAGCGGGGGCGGCGCTGCCAGTGCGCGGTCGCATCGATGTGCGGAAAGGGATGTCCATGTCCAGCAACGAGTCGTTCGCGGTCCATCTGCAGTCGCTGATGGAGTTCGCCGGTGAACTCGCCACCCAGCTGTCCGGGATGGACCGGCCGTCCGGGCAGCTCGACTCGCTCACCGAGCGCGAGCTGCGGCTCGGCGAGTTCGGTGAGGCCCATTCGCTGTGGGAGAACCACTTCCTGGCGATGGCGGAGATGCGCAGCCTGGTGGGCCGTGCACGGGAGGCGATCGACTTCGCCGAGAAGATCACCGGCACCGTGCTCACCGCATACGAACAGCACGACGACCAGGTCACCTCGTCGCTGTCCGGGCTTGGCGCGGCCGTGCAGTCGGTCGGCCTGCCCGGTGTGGGGAAGGCGTGAGCGAGATGCGGGAACCGACGAACTTCTCCGCGTACAGCCATTCTCAGCTCTACGCGATGCTGCAACGCGGCGACGACACATCGGTACGTCCGGCCGCCGACTCCTGGGACAGCGTCGGCGCCGCCCTGCACGAGCAGGCCGGCAACCTGGAGGCCAAGCTGGCGAAGTTCCAGGACGAGTGGCGGGGCGGCGCTTCTGAGCAGTACCGGGTGATGATCACGGACCTCTCCGGCGGGCTCCGCCGGATCGCCGATGCGGCGTTCGCCATCCGCGACCGGGTGCACGACTCGGCCGACGCGCTGGCCAAGGCCCGCACCGATATGCCGCCCGCGGTCGAGGTCGCGGACCTACCGGACGAGACGGTGCGGCTGGCCACCACCTCGCTGGAGGTCGATCAGGCGACCTCGCCCGCGGCCGTGGCCCAGCTGCGCCAGCGGCAGGCCGATGCTGCGCAGGCGGTGCAGAAGCACCAGCAGGCGAGCGCGGCCGCGGATGCCGCCCACGCCAAGGCGATCGCGGTGATGACCGAGCTCGGCGGCAAGTACCGCGCGGCAGATCAGGGGATGCCGCTGGCGGATCAGACGACGGTGCCGGACGCGCCGGTGCCCGGCGACGGCGCCGGTGATGACGGCGGTGATGACGGCGGCCACGGCGGCCATGGCGGAACCGACGGTGGGGCAGGGGAACCCGAGCCCGGGCAGCAGCCCGAGCCGAAGCCGGGCGAGAAGCCGCACACGCCGCCGTTGTTCGGCAACATGTTCACCGCCGGCCTGGCCGCGGCGTCGGCCGCCGGCATGGGACGGCTCGGCGGCTTCCGGCCCCCGAAGGTGCCGGAGTGGGGAAAGCCGAAAGACCCCGCGGACGAGGAGAAGGACGACGCCAAGCCGATCGGCATGCCGCGCGGAGCGATGCCCGGCCTCGGCGGGGGATCGCTCGGCGGCGGGGCAGGCATGCCCGCGCCGACGGCGGCGGCCGGGTTGAGCGGCATCGCGTCGGCGCCGAACGCGATGGGAGCCGCGGGAGTGCTGGGAGCCGCGGCGGGAGCGGTGAACGCGGCAGGCAGCGGCGTCGGCGGCATGCCGATGATGCCGATGATGCCGTTCGCGCCAGGGGGACAGGACATGTCCGGCGCGCGCCGCATCCCGCCGTGGCTGGTGGAAACCGAGGAGGTCTGGGGCGAGTCCTCGGTCATCACCCCCTCCGTGCTCGGCGCCGAACCGCCGGACCAGCGCTCGTTCTAGGAGGAGAGGCGAATGCCAACGCTCACCGACCAGCAGATCGCGGAGCACGCCGCGAACGCCGGTTTCAGCGGCGAGGACCTGCGGATCGCGGTCGCCGTCGCGCTCGCGGAGTCGCGCGGGAACCCCGGGGCGATCGGCGACTTGTCCCTGCAGAACGAGGTGTACGGCCCGTCGGTCGGGTTGTGGCAGATCCGGTCGGTGAATCCCGGTCACGGCAACGCCTTCGACCAGCGGCACCGCAACGAGGCGGCGAACGCCGACCCGGCGACGAACGCGCGCAACGCCCACGCGATCTTCCAGGCGCACGGATGGGGCCAGTGGTCGACCTACACCGGCGGCCAGTACCGGGAGTTCATCGGCCGGGCGCGCGAGGCGATCCGGCAGGGCGGCCCGCAGAAGTCGGCGAACGGCGGCGCGTCCAGCAGCAACCCGGACGGTTTCCGGGCCGAGATCCCGAAGTTCTTCGACGCGGTGGCGAAACTCGTCGAGGGAACCAGGAATCCGCTGCTGAACACCTCGCAGGCGCTGCGGCACGGCGCCGCGTCGCAGAACGCGTTCGGCAGGGTGCAGGCGTCGTCCGCGGCGGCGGGCGCGCACCGGTCGAACATCACCAGCAGCTGCGAGGCCACCAGCAAAGCGCTGGACCGCGACCAGAAGTTCCGCGACGACCTGGACTGGGCGGCGCGGATGATCCGGCGGCACGACGAACGCGCTACCCGCGCCCAGCAGGCGCAGCGAGCCCTGCTCGACGACATCACCCCGCAGACCCTCAGGACCTGAGCGGTCGTTCGGATTCCTTGTGAGGAGCCAGGAGAATGGACCGTTCCGAGCAGATCTCGGGGGCGCGGTTCGCGGTGAACCACGCCGCGCTCGACACCGCGGCGCAGGCGTTGCCCGACCAGGTGGCGGTGCTCGGTGAAGCACGCCGCAACCTCACCGCGCGAACGCTGGTGACGTCCGCGTTCGCGAACGTGTCCGGGTCGCAGCAGGCGCAGGCCGGGCATCTCGGCAACATCCAGCACAACGAGCGCGGCCTGCAAGCGGCGTCCGGCAGGCTGACCGGGATCATCGACGGGATCTCGGCGTCGAACGTCGCGGTGCGCCGCTGGGACGCCGAGCAGGCCGCCAAGATCCGGCGGCTGAACCCGGACCTGACCGTCCCGGTGCCGGCCGACGGTACTTCCGGCGGCTCGTTCGCTGACCTGAACGCCGCCAACCGGGCCCAGATCGAGGCGGCGCGGGCCGCGGCCGGCGCGGAGCTGAAGGAGCTGGAAGCGAAGCCGGGGCCGGTGGGGCACGAGGCGGAGCTCAAGTACCTCCGGGAGAAGATCGCGGCGTACGACGAGATCCTCAACAGCAACACGCAGATCATCCAGTTCGACCCGTCGGGAGACGGGCGGATCGTGGGGCTGATCGGCCGGCTCGACTCCGACACCCGGTCGGTGGCCGTCCTGGTGCCGGGCATGAACACCGGGCTGGAGGACTTCCCCCGCTACGCGGACCGGGTGGGCAGCTTCGCGGGCGCCGACCCGACCGGCCGGACGGCGTCGGTGCTGTGGATGAACGGCGACTTCCCGCAGGGCCTGCCCGAGGCGAGTTCGGCGGCCCTGTCGCAGGAGATGGCGCCGCGGCTGGCGGATTTCGTGAACGACGACCTGCGGCCGAGGCTGGGGGAGGGCGCCCAGGTCACCGTGATCGGGCACAGCTACGGCGGGGCGATCGTCGGCCTGGCCGACGCGGCGGGCATGCGGGCGGACAACGTGGTCCACGTGGCCTCGGCGGGGATGGGCGAGGGCGTGACGGAGCTGACCAACCCGTATCCGAGCGCCAGGTATTCGGTCACGATGGAGCACGACCCGATCCAGTGGGCGCAGGGCCGCGTCCACGGGCCCGACCCGGACGACTTCCCCGGCGTCACGCCGCTGCCGTCCAGCCGCGATTCGGATGGCTGGTTCATCCCGGACGCGTCCTCCCACAGCAGCATCCTGGACCCAGGATCGGCTTCCTGGCGAGACATCAACGACGTCGTCCACGGCACCGTCCGAG
Organism: Saccharopolyspora sp. NPDC050389; assembly: GCF_040655595.1. Taxonomy (NCBI): domain Bacteria; kingdom Bacillati; phylum Actinomycetota; class Actinomycetes; order Pseudonocardiales; family Pseudonocardiaceae; genus Saccharopolyspora; species Saccharopolyspora sp. NPDC050389. The sequence continues at coordinate 105,025 of NZ_JBFAKG010000004.1, read as the reverse complement.
ACAGGCAGTCCGCGCACTGAACAACCGACCACTGTGGACCAGCCACCAAGCCCGGCCGCTGAGCGCAAAACCCCCCGTCGCTCAGCGGCCGTTCCACTTCCCTACCCGCCGATCGAGCCCGGTGGTCGTGAGTGGCGATGGTCGTTCGAGCGACCACTCCCACTCACGACCCCGCTACGCTTCCGCCCAGACGCCGAGTTCGTTCCCGCTCGGGTCGGTGAAGTGGAACCGGCGTCCACCGGGGAACTCGTACGGCCCGTTCACGACTCGGCCACCGGCGTGCTTCACCGCCTCCACGGACCGGTCCAGGTCGGTCGAGTAGAGCAGCACCAGCGGCCCGCCCGCTCGCACCTCCTGGTCGGCGCGCAGACCGCCCACTTCGGGCGCGGATTCGTCCTGCGCGCCCCGGATGCCGGCGTACCCGGGGCCGTAGTCGTTGAACCGCCAGCCGAACGCTTCGGCGTAGAAGCGCTTGGCCAGTTCGAGGTCGGTAACCGTGAGCTCGACGTAGTCGATGGCGTGGTGCCGGTGCGGAGATGACTGAGACATGTCCTGCATTGTGCACGCGGGGTAGGACATCGTGCGCTTTCAGCGGCCACCAACCACAGCCGCGCACTATGCGGCCAAGCTGGAAAGCCGCCGCAGGCGGGTGAAGCGAACGGACTGTTTGCCTCGTCTATCGGGACGAACGGTCCGTTCACTCCGTGCTAGCGGCATCGGGTGGATGGAGTGAACGGACTGTTTGCCTCGCCTATCGAGGCGAACAGGCCGTTCACTCCACACCAGACAGCGAAGATGCACCACGGCGCGAAGGAGTTTCCGAACAACCGCTAAAGCAACCCAGAAAGGCTCACGCCGTGACCAGCGGAAGCATTTAGTCAAGCAGCTCCGGGAGGCCGAACCCCTGAAGTGGCGTTCTCCCGGAGGTCGAGGTGGGTTCGGGGAAGGCCGCTCAGGGGGCGCGGTGGCGAGATCGGGAGCCCGGGCGCCAGCCGCGGGCCTTGCCGAGCCGGATGGTCGTTCGGGCGACGACGGCGAGCGCGGCGGCTGCGACGCCCGCCAGCGCGAGCCATCCCGGTAGCGGCGCATGGTCCGGCAGCGGCGCCGGGCCCGCGGCCGGGCGCACGGTCGCCGCCGGAGGTGCCGGGGCGTTCGGGAGTACCAGAGCAGAAGGATCGTCGGGCAGCTCCGAGACCACGGCGGCCCCGACGTTCAGCACGCCCCACCCCAACCGGGAATCGTGTCCGTTCGGCGGGTGGCTGGCGGTGCGGGCGAGTCGCTCGGCGACCTGCTCGGCGCTCAGCTCCGGCCGGTAGGAGCGCACCAGCACCGCCGCTCCCGCGACGTACGCCGCCGAGAACGCCGGGCCGTCCACGCCCCAACGGTGCCCGAGCCCGCCGCGGGCCCCGGCCGAGAGGCCGGTCAGGTCCGCGCCCGGAGCCGCGATCGACAGGTACGGGCCCGATTCGTCCTGCACCGCCGCGCCGGACGGGTCGAGCGCGCCGACCGCGACGACACCGGGCAGGCCGGTCGGGTAGGACCGCACTCCCGGTTCGTCGCCCACCGCCGGCGACACGACCAAGGTGTTGCCGGACAAGGCATCCCGCACCGCGTCCTCCAGCTCCGGGCTCGTGCGCTGCGCGGGCACGGCGACCAGGATCACCGTGGCGCCAGCGTCCGCGGCCCGCCGGATCGCGCCGGCCAGCGCGTCCGGGTCGGGATCATCGCCGCCGGTGCGGGTTTCGGTGTACCTGATCCCGAGCAGGCGGGCGCCCGGTGCCATGCCCGCGAAGGCCGTCGCCGGGTCGGGCCGCGCGCCGACGATGCCCGCCGCGAACGTGCCGCGCCCGTCGCAGTCGCCGAGATCGGAGCCCGGCACCACCTGTCCCGGCGCGAACTGGGCGTTGCCCGCGTCGATCCCGGTGCCGACGACCGCGAGCAGTTGCCCGGTTCCGTCGGCGACCGGCCAGGTTCCCGACGCGTCGGTGAGCCGCTGTGCCCACCCCATCGCCTCCCGGTACACCCCGGCGGGAGCGGCGCATTGAGCGGAGGCCGGCGGCGCTCCGATGAGGAGGCCGCCACCGAGCGCCGCGCAGACCGCCGCGGCGAGCGGTGCCCTGCGCGTCATGACTGCGGAACCCACAGCGTGACCTGCGTGCCCCAGCCGGGGCGGGATTCGACGCGGGCGGACCCGCCGACCTCCGCCATCCTGGCCGAAATGGACTCCCTGATGCCGAATCCGGCGTCCTTGCCCGCCATGTCGAAGCCCGTCCCGTGATCGCGGACGATCACCGCGATGCCCCGGTCGCGCTCCTCGACCCGCACGAAGGCGTGATCGGTTCCGCTGTGCCTCTGCGTGTTCCGCAGCGCTTCCCGGACGGCGTCGCGCATCGCGGTGCGCCGATGAGCCGGGAGCGTGTCGTCCACGTCCGCCCGGATCAGTTCGGTGCGCAGCCGGTTGCGCGCCAGATCCGCCGTCAGCGCCACCAGATCGGATTCGAGCCTCGCGTGCCCCGCCTCGGGGCGGGCCATGATGTCCCGGCGCACCAACGCGGCCTGCTCCTTGGCGGCCTGGCGCAGCTCGGCGAGCCTCGCCGGAGCAGCGGCCGCATCCGACGGGGCAGCCAGCGCCAGCGCCTCCAGCGTCGGCAGGACGGTGTCGTGCAGGTACCGGTTCATAGCGGCCCGCTCACGCCTGCGCCCACGCCGGTATCCGGTGTGGTGCGCGAGCCGGACGCTGATGGTCAGCATCGCCATCAAGCAGATCGTCGACGCAAGGATCATCACGTCGCTTCTCCCGATGTCAGGCCGGCAACCGGTCGGGCGCCGGACAGGTGACAAAGCCGTGTTCGATCGCGTACGCGGTGAGCGCGGGACGCCGCCGCAGTCCCGTCTTGTCCCTGATCCGGTCCAGGTAGGACCGAACCGTGCGGATGCTGATGCGCAGGCCCATGGCGATGTCCTGGTCCCGTTCGCCGGCGGCGAGCCTGCTGAGCACCTCGGCCTCGCGGTGTGAGAGCTCGATGCGCGCGCCCGCGTTGCGTTCCCGCGAGGTGTCCAGCACGACGGCCGCCAGCTTCGGGGCGACGTGGCTGCGCCCGGCCGCGATCTCCCGGATCGCCGCCAGGATCTCCTCGCCCTCGGCGTCCTTGCCCAGGAAACCCCGGGCCCCGGCCAGCATCGCGCCGAGCACCTCGGTGCGGTCGGCCATCGCCGAGACGACCAGCACCGGGTGGCCCCGGCGCACGAGTTCCATCACGGCCGCCGCACCCCGTACCCCGGGCAACCCGAGGTCGAGCACGACGATGCTCCCGGCACACCGGCTGCGGGCCGCGAACTGCGCGACAGATTCGGCGACCGCATCCACTTCGACGTCCGGCGCGTCGGCGAGCATCCTGGCCACCGCCGCGCGGTACAGCGGGTGGTCCTCCACCACCCCGACTCGAATCCGCTTGATCTCCACCGATTCCTCCCGATTGGATCTCCGAGGAGGACGTTAGCGAGCTCGGCTCGCGCGCGGTGGGGGCCGTTCGTACCCCATTTCCGGGCCGCCCGTTCGTCAGCCTTTCCTGGTTGCCGCTTCGACGAGTTGTGCCGCCGCTGCGCGGGCATTGGCGCCGGCGTTTTGGTCGCCCTCGATGGTCGTAACGACACTGGCGCCTTCGATGACCAGCAGCAGGCAAGACCCGGTGCGTCGTGCACGGCCAAGTCTTGGAGCCGCTGTTCCAGCAGCGCGCGGCGACGAGCGAGGTGGGCGATGTCGGCGATCGCCGGATCGCACCGGGTGTCGGTCACGGTGTTGACGACCGCGCAGCCGCCGTACGACGGCTGCGCGAACGAGGTGATGAGGAGGTCGAACACCGACAGCACCCGTTCCGGCCCGGGGCTGCGTCCGCGGTCTTGCGCTCCGGTCAGGTCATGCCGGAACCAAGACTCCTTGATCAGGAGCTGGGTAACGGGGAATCAGAGTTCGTCGGCGCGCACCAGGCCGTCCTGGATCGCGCGGGCGACCAGGGCGGCCTTGGTCGGGGCCTCCCGGCCGACGTTCGCGTACTTGACCCGCACCCGCTCCAGGCAGGAGTTGACCCGGTGCACCGTCAGGTTGAGCCGCCGCGCCACCATTTCCTTGGACTCGCAGTGGAACCATTCCAGCAGCACCTCGGTCTCCCGGGGCGACAGCTTGGGCCGGTGCGGCCGGTCGTCGGTGCCGAACGCGCCGGACAGTGACGGCGGCAGGTACGGCGTGTTGTTCGCCGCGGCCTGCACGGCGGCGACCAAGTGGTCCTCGCCCTCCGCCTTCGTGAGGTAGGTGAACGCGCCGATGTCCAGGCAGGTCAACACGGTTTCCCGGTCGGCCCGCATGCTGTAGATCACCACCTGGCGGCCGGCGTCCACCAGCCGCTTGAGGTCGCCGTAGGCGGGGCCGGTGATGTCCAGCTGCAGATCGAAGATCACCACGTCGGCGGTGGCGCCGGGATCCAGCCACGCGACCGACACCGCCGGGCCCGAATCGAGCACCTTGATCGGCGGATCGGCCAGCGCGCACCAGGCCCGCACGCCGGCGACCACCGCGGGATGATCGTCTACGACCACGACCGTGATCAACTCTAACCTCCGCTGCGCAATGTCGGGTTGTGCTTGGGAAGCCCGCCTCGGAGAGCGGGGGAGGAAGTCATGTCGGGCCGCTCCAAGTCGCCTGGATCCAGATCCGGCCGCCGTCCACCACCGTCGACGTGACCACTTCGCCGTCGGAGCGGGACTCGGCGAGCACCGGTTCGACGGCCGCGGCTACCAGGCTGACCGTCACGGCGTCTCCGGAGCCGGCCACCGTCACCCGAACCGTGCCGGCGGCGGTGGCCAGGGCGGTGACCGCGGGCTCGGTGAGCTTGCGCCGCACCTCCCTGGGGATCGCCGGGCGCTTGCCGTACTCGGCGAAGCGCACGGAAACCCCTTGCCGCTCCGCCAGTTCTATGCAGGCCCGGAGCTCGTGCAGCAGCGGATCCGGCGTGGAAGCGTCTTCGGCGAACAGGCGGCGCATCTTCGCCGCCTCCACCGAGCACCGCCGGCGGACCGAGACGTCACCGGGGTCGAGGGCGCCCGAACCCAGGCCGTCGAGCAGGGGAACGGTCGTGCCTTCCAGGTCGGCGTAGCGGTTCTTGCGGTCCTGGTGCAGCTGCCGCGCCACCTCCTCGGCGGTTCGCAGCTGCTCCTCCTCCCTGGCCGCCCGCGCCGAGGACACCGCCAGCGCGCGCAACACCGCGGCGATCATGCCCATCGCCGTCTGGTAAGAGAGGATCAGCACGGTCGCGTTCACCGCGTCGGAGAACGAGATCGCGGCGTGCCCGGCGAGCCCGACCTGCGCGAACGTCACCACGTACTGGGCGATGAGAGTCAGGGCGAAGGTGGGGATCCTGCTGTCGAGCAGGAGCAAAGCCACCGTCCAGCCGGCGTCTCCTTCGGACCAGTGCGCGAAGCCGAGCAGGTGCTCGGGCTGCACCGACGCGGTCCCGGCCATGGACAACGCGAAAACCAGCGCCAGCAGCGGCCAGCGCCACCGCCCGATCGGCCGCTGCCGGCGCAGGCTGACCATCACGATCAGGGTCACCGCGATGAATCCGGCGAAGGCGAGGAACTGGGTGGGCGCGGACCGGTAGTCGTCCAGATTGGTCAGCAGCTTCGGCAGGTCTAGCAGGCACAGGATGACTAGGTTCATCACCACCAAGGCCCATTGCATGCCCTGCAGGAACTTCGTGGCGATGATCTCGGCGTCGCCGCCGGCGTCCTCCGCCGAGCCGAGCGGGCACGTCATCCGCACCCGGGTTCCCCGGCCGGGACTGCTGATCACCTGCGCGCTCCCGCCCGTCCGGCGCATCCGCTCCACGAGCGAGCCGGTCACGCCGTAGCGGTGGCCGGAGATCCGGTCCGGGTCGAATCCGCGCCCGGCGTCCACGACCTCCACGACGACGCTGTCGTCGTGCTGCGCGACGGTCACGTCGGCCTGGTCGATCCCGGCGTGCCGGACGACGTTGGTCAGCGCTTCCCGCGTGCCGTGGCAGAGGGCGACCGCCTCCACGGCCGGCACCACCAGCTCGTCCGGGGCGGTCACCCGGACCCGCAGCGGCGTCCGGGTGATGGTTTCCCGCAGCATGCCGGCGAGATCGACCTCGCCGCCGGACACCTCGGACCGGCCGCGGAGCACCTCCAGGTCGCGTTTCGCCTGCTCCGCAAGCCAAACCTGCCGTTCGGCCACCACTCCGGCGCCGACCATCAGCAGCGTGGCCGACGCGGTGTCGTGCAGCGCCGCGAGGTGTTCGCGCTCGTCGGTGCGTCGCGCCTCGGCGACCGCCGACTGGCGGCGCAGCCGCTCGCCGCGGGCGACGATCTGGTCGGCGGTGCGGGCACCGCGCCGGACCAGCAGGTAGAGCCCCCAGGAAAGGCCTGCTTCCATGAACATCCACAGGTGGATCGGCGCGGCCGTCAGCCAGTGCTCGGGCAGCGAGAGCGCCGTCCCGGCCAGGTGCGCGGCGGTGATCGCCGCGGTCGCCGCGCCCAACGCCCCCGCGCCGATCTGCCAGGGATAGGCGACCACGGTGATGGCCGCCGCGACCCGGACCCAGCTGGTGCCCTCCGGGCTGGGCGCGGTGGGCGTCGTCCAGACCTGGGTGAGGCAGACCGCGCACATCACCAGCACGTCGACGGCGACCGGCCAGCGCGCGGCCGAGCGCGACATCTGGGTGGCGTACCACGCGTTCCACGCGTTCAGCCCCAGGACGATGAGGATGGCCCAGCCAGGACTTCGCTCGTTCTCCAGCGCCAGCGAGGCCCCGCTCGCCACGGCGATCACGACGAAGCGCAGCCACACGGCGTAGCGCAGTCCCAGCCGGACGAGCCCGCGTTCCGCCGAACCCATCAGCCCGGAAACACCTGCCCGGCCAGCGCCGGGTCGAGCACCGCGCCGGTCGGGAACAGCGCGAGCACGGAGGCGGGCACGCCGTGCGTCAGCCGAGTTCCGTAACCGAGCGCGGAAATCGCCTCGTCACCCGGAATCGGGTACTTCATCCCAGCATCGGTGATCAGATACACCGTCCCGGCGGGAACGCCCGGGGCCGGTTCCTCGGCGACGACCGCACCGGCTCCGCCCGGCACGTACACCTCCGCGGCGGTGTCCGAGGTGGGCGCGGTCACCGGGACGACTTTCTCCCCGCCCCGCAAGGGAAGTGCCGTGCCGACCGTGATCCGCTCGCCGGTGGCGCACACCGTCGGCGCCCGGCCGGGCTTGACGGGATCCGGGTGCCGGTCGGGGTATCCGTCCTGGCGTTCCGGGGATCGCGGCACGCCGCCGATGTCGGCGGTGGCGACCTCCACCCGGTGCGGGCGCCGGCCGGGGTAGGCGGCGGTGTTCTCCGGCGCGCCGAGCACCAGATCCGCCTCGGTCTCGGTGATCACGGCCAGGCCGTCGCGCCGGACCAGGTAGTACTCGCCGACCTCGGACACCAGCACCTGGCCGATCGGGCGGGTTTCGGAGCCGACCCGGATGCCGGGCTTGCCTGCGTCCGGCACGGCGATGGTGGTCAGATCCCGGCCCGCCGGAAGGGTGTTCAGCCACGCTGGCGCCACCGGAACGTCTTCGGCCGCCGCGTATCCGAGCGCGACCACGGCGCGCTCACCGCCCAGCCGGTACCGGTGCCCGCCGGTCACCAGGAAGCGTTCGCCGGAGGGCAGCCGGGCCAGCAGTGCTTGCCCCTCGCGGAGTTCGGTGCCGTCGCCACCCGGTCCTAACAGGACGGTGGCGGTCGGGGCTTCGCCGCTCGGCCGGTCGGGCGCGACGCGGGTGCACGTCGTCCAGGCGCCGGTCAGCAGGCGATCGCTTCCCGGCAGCGAATCCGGCGCGCCCGCGATGCCGACCGCAGCGCCGCGAGGTGCGCCGCTCAGCGACTTCGCGGACACCGTCACGGTTTTGCCGCCATCACCGCCCGCGAGCAGCCGCGCCGACGCGTAGTTGAGCGCCGGATGAAGGAGGCCGTCCTGCCCGAGGACGAACCGGGTGCCGGTCTCCTTCTCGATGATCACCTGGCCGCCCTGTCGCCACGCCTCCGCCCGCGCCGGGGCGAGCAGGCCGATGACACCGAACACAGCCCCCACCAGGAGCGCGACCGCCAGGCCGAGCGCCGTGCCGAGGACGACCCGTTTGGCGGGAGCGACCGGATGGTTGGCGTCGGCCGAGACGAGCGCGGATACCAGCCTGCGGCGGAGAAATCGGTATGCCTGGATCTGATCCCGCTGCGTCCACACCGTGCGACCCCCGCATGGAATTCCCGACGAGCCAATTTGGTCGAGGGGAATCTTACTCAGCGGTACGATCTTTTGTATACGAACTGGGTAACACTCGCCACGTTTCGAGCGACGTACCCAAAAGCCCTCTTCTCGCGGCGGTCGGGAATGGTGGCGCTCAGTCCCGGCGCGCCGCGGCGACCTGTTCGAGGATCCGGTCGAAGACCTGGCGCAGCAGATCCGGGTGCGGGCGCGGCAGGCCGGACAGCGCGCTCAGGTAGAGGCCGTCGCCGACCAGGCGCACGGTCTCGGCCAGCACCGGGTCGCCGATGTAGTCGGTGAGCAGCTCGGACCAGCGGTTGAAGACCCTGGCCAGCACCTCGGTGCCGTCGTCGGTGAGTCCTTCGCCGCTGCGCAGGGCCGCGATGACCGACCAGTACAGCGCCGCCTCCTCGTCCGAGGCGGGCAGCGAGGTCTGCAGGAAGTACCGGACGACGTCCACGCCCTCACTGGTGGCCTGGGCGAATTCGGCCTCGGCGTCCTCGTCGATCCGCCGCGTGAGCCCCTGGAACATCGCGTGCTTGGAGCGGAAGTGGTAGAGCAGGCCGCCCTTGGACACGCCGGCCTCCGCGGCGACCGATTCGAGGGTCACCGCAGCGGTGCCCTGGCGGATCAGGATCCGCTGTAGGGCGTCGAGGATGCGGTCTCGGGTGCTGGTGGCTGCCATGGGTGGCACTGTACCGTCCGGACGGTTACTATACCGTCTGGACGGTACAGTCGAAACGAGTAGAAGATGTTAAAGCTGAATTCGCCTCAGATTTCCCGCAAGCAGTGGACGGCGCTAGGTGCCCTCCTCCTCCCGGTGTTGCTGATCTCGGTCGACAACACGGTGCTGAGCTTCGCTCTGCCGCACATCAGCGAGGAGCTGCGGCCAACCGGCGGGCAGCTGCTGTGGATCGTCGACATCTACTCGCTGATGCTGGCCGGCCTGCTCGTCACCATGGGCACGCTCGGCGACCGGATCGGCCGCCGCCGGCTGCTGCTGATCGGCGCGACCGGCTTCGGCCTCGCCTCCGCGCTGGCGGCGTTCGCGCCCACCGCCGAGCTGCTCATCGCGGCCCGCGCGCTGCTGGGCGTCGCCGGAGCGACGCTGATGCCCTCGACGCTGTCGTTGATCCGCAACATCTTCACCGACCCGCGCGCCCGGACCACCGCGATCGCGGCCTGGACGGCGACCTTCGCCGGCGGCTCCGCCTTCGGCCCGCTGCTCGGCGGGCTGCTGCTGGAGCACTTCTGGTGGGGTTCGGTGTTCTTGATCAACCTGCCGGTGATGGTGCTGCTGCTGATCGTCGGCCCGCTGGTGATCCCGGAGTCGCGCAATCCGGCGCCCGGCCGCTACGACCTGCCCAGCGCGGGCCTGTCGCTGCTGGCGATGCTGGCGCTGGTCCTCGGCATCAAGGAGTTCGCCGGCGGCGGCGCCCTGGCGCTGCCCGCGGTGGCGGTCGCGGTGATCGCCGGTTACGCGTTCGTGCGCAGGCAGCGCAGGCTGGACGCCCCGATGCTCGACCTGGACCTGTTCCGCAACCCGCGGTTCAGCGTCGCGGTCGCCAGCAACCTGCTGGCGGTGTTCGTGATGGTCGGCGGGCTGTTCTTCATGACCCAGTACCTGCAGCTCGTGCTGGGCATGAGCCCGCTGCGCGCGGGTCTCGCGCTGCTGCCGGGCATCGCGCTGTCGGTGCTCGGGTCGCTGGTGGCGGTGCGGCTGATCCGCCGGGTCCGGCTGGCCGAACTGCTGGGTGCGGCGATCCTCGCGACGGCGTTCGGCTACCTGCTGATGGTGCTGCTGCCCGCGCAGGGCGGAACCTGGCTGGTGGTCGTGGCGTTCATGGTGGTCGGTCTCGGCGCGGGCATCACCGAGACGGCGACCAACGACACGATCATGAACAGCGTCGCCCCCGAGAACGCGGGCGCGGCCTCGGCGATCTCGGAGACCGGCTACGAGCTGGGTGCGGCGATGGGCACTGCGATCCTCGGCAGCGTGCTGACCGCCGCCTACCGCGGCCGCATCGACGTCACCGACATCCCGGAGTCCATAGTGGACACGGTGCGGGACACGCTGGGCGGCGCGGTGTCGGCGGCGGCCGAGCTGCCGGTGGAGCAGGGCATCGCGCTGCGTGAGTCGGCGGCGCACGCCTTCACCTTCGGCGTGCACATCACCAGCGCCGTCGGAGCGGTGATCCTCGCCTACGCGGCGGTGCAGGCGTGGTGGGTCCTGACCCGCCGCTGACAAGGGGTCGTGAGTGTTTTGGGGTGCCATGGCACCCCGAAACACTCACGGCCTCAGTAGAGCTCGAACGGGCAGCGGGCGATTGCTCTGGCCCTGACGTCCTCAGGCAGCTCTTCCGCCGCCAGCAAGCGCGGCAGCAGTTCGGGTTGCGTGGTCAAAGCCCGGAACACCACGCCGATGGTCACGTCGTGATCGGGGCGGTTCTCGGCCTCGATGCGATCGCCGGCGTTGACGAATCCCGGCCGGACCACCCGCAGGTAAGCACCGGGAACGGCGCGCTGGGTGAAGGTCTTCACCCAGCCTTTTCGCCCCAGCCAAACGGCGAACGTCCGGCACGGGATCCGGGGCACGGTCACCTGGAGCACGAGATCACGGCCGATCCGCCACCGCTGCCCGATCAGCGCGCCGGTGACGTCCAGCCCTTCCGTGGTGAGGTTCTCGCCGAAGGTCCCGGACCGGAGCGTGCGGCCGAGTTCGTGTTCCCAGGAGTCGAGATCCTCGCGCGCGTAGGCGTAAACGGCCTGATCGGGACCTCCGTGGTTGGCGGTGTCGCAGATAGTGTCGCCGGCCAGCCCGCTGCCGCTCGGCGGCGGCTCCCACACGGCGACGGGAGAAGCCACCGGGAGCTTGTCGATGCCGGTCGAACCCGACTTGGCCGCGATGGGACGTGCCAAGCCGACGTTGACCGACGGCACGAAGGGCATGATCCGCACGCTAACCGGATCGACGTCGCCGCCTCAAACCGTCTTCCGGCGCGAGATCGAGAAAGCCCGGCATCAGGAAATCCTGATGCCGGGCTTCGTCGCGGTGCTTACTGCGTTGCGGTGTTCTGCGGGGCGTTCTGCTTTTCGTCGCCGAGCTTCATGCCCTTCGTTTCCGGCAGGAGCCAGAACGTGATCAGCGTGATCACGCCCAGGGCGATCGCGTAGATGTTGAACCAACCCGACATGTCCAGCTCCGACAGGTAGGTCTGGATGTAGGGCGCGGTGCCGCCGAACAGGCCCACCGTCAGCGCATACGGCACGGCCAGGCCGAGCGCCCGGATTCCGGTCGGGAACAGCTCGGCCGTGATCGCCGGGCCGATCGCGTTGAGCACGCCGTTGAGCACCACGCCGATGGACATCGCGACGAACAGCTGCCAGACCTCGCCCTGGATCAGCATGTTCAGCGGGTAGAACAGCACCAGGTACACCGGCCAGACGATCAGCAGCAGCCGCCGGCGGCCGATCCGGTCCGACAGCATGCCCCAGAACGGCATCGCCACGATGTAGAGCGCCGTCGCCGCCGCGCCGGCCAGCATCGCGCCGGTCGGGTCGGTGTGCCGTTGCGAGATCGCGAACGTCGGGGCGTTGATGGCCCATACGTAGTAGACGATGGTGCCTCCGACGTTGATGCCCACCACCCACAGCATCGGCTTGATGTTGGCCCGCAGCATCCGCAGGGTCGATTGCTTCGGGCGGGCCTTCTTCTCGGCGGGCTCGGCGTTCGCCGCGGCCTTGAAGATGTCGGTCTCGGTGAACTTCTTGCGGAGCACCAGCGCGTACAACCCGAGGAAACCGCCGAGCACGAACGGAATGCGCCATCCGAAGCTGGCCATCTGCTCGGGGCTGAGCAGCGCGGAGAGCGCTGCGCCGAGCGCCATGGAGAACAACGTCCCGATACCGCCGGACACGTAGATCACGCTGGACCACAGGCCCCGGCGCTCCGGAGGCGCGATCTCCGCGAGATAGGTCTGCACCGACGGCAGCTCGCCGCCGTGCGCCAAGCCCTGCGCCAGCCGCGCCAGCACCAGGATCGTCGGCGCGAGCAGCCCGACCTGGTCCGCGGTGGGGCACAACGTGAGGACGAAGCACGACCCGGCGGACATCCCGATGCTCAGCGTCATCACCGGTTTGCGGCCCACCCGGTCGGCCATCCAACCGAAGAACATCCCGCCGATGGGCCGCGCCACGAAGCCGATGGCGAACACCGCGAGCGTCTTGAGCAGATCGGATCCGGTGCTTCCGCTGTGGAAGAACTGCGAGGCGAAGAACACCGAGTACGCGGCGTAGACGCCCCAGTCGTACCACTCGATGGCGTTGCCGAGGCCGAGCCCGATCAGGACCTTGCGTCGCGACAGAGGAGCAGTGGGCGCGCTCATGCACACAACCTTTCTGCGGCGAGGCCGGCCAGCAGTGCGGATGCCTGGCCGAGCACGGAGCTGTCGAATCGGGCCAGCGGCGAATGGTTCGCCGGCGCCTTTCCCGGTTCCACTCCCGGCACGTGGGCGCCGAGGAAGAGCAGCACGCCGGGAACTTCCTGCAGCACCCGAGAGAAGTCCTCGGATCCCTGCGACGGGTGCTCCGCGGCGTGGTAGCGCTCTTCGCCGAACAGCTCGCGTGCGACACCGCCGACGTATTCGGCTTCGGCGGCGTCGTTGACGGTGGCCGGATATCCCGCGGTCAGCGTGACGTCGACTTCGACGCCGTGCGCCGCCGCGATCCCCCGCAGATACCGGCCGAACACCTCGCGCAGCTCGGGTTCGGCGCCGGGATCGACGGCCCGGACGGTGGCCTCGAACGACGCGGTGTCCGGGATGATGTTGGCGGTGGTGCCCGCGCGCAGCACCCCGACCGTGACGATGACGGGGGAGAACACGTTGAACGAGCGGGTCACCGCGGTCTGCAGCGCGCCGACCATCTCGGCGGCGGCGACGATCGGATCCCTTGCCTCGTAAGGCGTCGCGCCGTGCCCGCCGGTGCCGCGCACCGTGACTTCGAGCGTGTAGGACGCGAACAGCGTGACACCGGCCCGGCCGGAGATCAGGCCGGCGGGCAGCCGGTGCGGCACGACGTGCAGCGCGTAGGCGTGGTCGGGGCGGCGGCCCGCCGCTTCGAGCACGCCCTCCTCGATCATGACGCGCGCGCCGTCATAGCCTTCCTCGCCCGGCTGGAACATGAACACGACATCGCCGGCCAGCCGGTCGCGGTGCGCGCTCAGCAGCCGAGCGGCGCCGATCAGGCCGGTGGTGTGCAGGTCGTGGCCGCAGGCGTGCATCGCGCCGTTGGTGGCCGCGAATTCCTCGCCGGAGCGCTCCTCGACGGGCAGCGCGTCCATGTCTCCGCGCAGCAGCACGGTGGTCCGCCCTTCCGGGGCGGGTTCGGAGCCGGTACCGCGCAGCACGGCGGTCACCGATGTCGTCTCGGTGCCGGTGCTGATCTCCAGCGGCAGCCCGCGCAGTTCGTCAAGCACCCGCTCCTGGGTGCGCGGCAGGTGCAGGCCGACCTCGGGATCCCGGTGCAGCGCCTCGCGCACCCGGGCCAGGTCAGGCTGCAACGCCCAGGCGTCATCCAACAGATCCAACGTCGTGAACCTCTCTCAACCTCTCGTCCAGCTGGTCTAGAGTTTGATCGCGCATGCGGAGCAACAAGATCATTCGCTGGATGCGCTCATCCACGGCACATCGAGAGCGGGAAACGTGCATCAGGACTTCTCGGAAGGTGACTTGGCGCTCATCCACGCCCTTCAGCTCTGGCCCCGCGCGCCCTGGACCGCGCTGGCGCCCGTGCTGGGCGCGTCGCCGACGGCGTTGGCGCAGCGCTGGGCCCGGCTCCGCGCGGCGGGACTGGCCTGGATCACCGCGTATCCGGTGCACGGCGTGTTCTCCGGCGGCGCGATGGTGGCGCTGGTCGAGATGAACTGCATTCCGGGCGCCGTTGAGGAGGTGGCCGGCAGGCTGGAGCGGATGCCCCGCGTGCACAACCTCGAACACGCCGCCCAGGGGCGGGACTTGATGCTGACGGTCTCCGCCGGCTCCTTCGGCAAGCTGTCCGCGCTGCTGCTGGACGAGCTGCCGAAGCTGCCCGGCGTGGCGTCGCTGCGCTCCCACATCGGCGCCCGGATGCACATCGAGGGCAGCCAGTGGCAGCTGGACGCGCTGGACCGGGAGCAGCGCGAGGAGATCCAGCGCGCCGCACGCGCCGAGCAGGATCGGCCCAGCGAACCGATCTACCTGCGATCCAACGTCTACGCGCCGCTGGTGTCCGCCCTCGCGCACGATGGCCGGGCCACGGCGGCCGAGCTCGCCGGCCAGCTGGGCCGGCCGACCTCCACGGTCCGCCGCCAGCTGTCCGCGCTGCTGCGCTCCCGGACGCTGAGGCTGCGCTGTGAAGTCGCCCAGCTGCACACCCGGTGGCCCATGCCGGTGATCTGGTGGTGCCGGCTGCCGAGCAGCGCGCTGTCCGCGACCGTTTCCCGGCTGCGCGAGAACTCCCGGGTGCGGCTGTGCATGTCGGTGACGGGTTCGGCGAACCTCGTGGTCAACGCGTGGACCGCCGACATGACCGACCTCATGAACATGCAGGACAGCCTCGAACGGCTGCTGCCCGCAGGCAGGATCATCAACAGTTCGGTGATCTTGCGAACCCGCAAGCGGGTGGGCTGGCTGATGCATCCGGACGGCCGCTGCACGGGCGAGGTCATCCCGCTGCCCGGGCCGCTGTCGGGAGAGCCCGACGCCGGTGCGTGACTGGGCTTGACGTCCAAAGTGGACGCATCAGGGGAATCGGACGGAGTGCAGGAAGGCGAGCAGCAGCCACGGCCGACGCCCCCAGACGACCGCCCGGCCGGTGAGCGCCGCCCGCAGTTTGCCGAGCCGGCCGAACAGGATCAGCATCAGGCCGGCCGGCTGGAAGAACACGTGCACGTCGATTTCGCGCGCCGAAGCGGTGGCGGTGATCCGGCCGTCGTGCGCGGTCAGGACGACCGGCGAGGTGTAGCGGGAGCGGAACTCCACGGCGACGCGATCCCGGCGGATGGGTTCGTGGGAAAGCAGTTTCCCGGTGTCGTTGCTGAGCAGGGCGACGAGGAAGAGCTCGAAGGCAAGCGCGGCATCGGGCTGCGGGACTTCCCACCGCGTCCCGGCGGAACCGGCGATGTCGTGCCCGTGGATCAGCAGCTCGTTCAGCAGGTGGGCGCACCAGCCCGCGACGGGAAGCCGGGCGCCGCCGAGCCAGCCCACGGGTTCCGCTGGGTCGAGGTCGGCGGTCGCGTCGAGGACGACTTCGATGTCATCGCGGATGCGTTGGCCGAGGACGCGCGGGTCGCGTTCCGTCATGTGCCGCAGCGTGAAATCGTTCAGGGCAGCGATTTCGTCGAGGGCCGCGCTCCGCACGCGCTGCGCTATTTCCGGGAACGGGTGGGAATTCTCCGGCGACGACAGCAGAGCGGTGTACATCGATGTCACGGTCGCCACGTGCGCCGCGGTTTCGCCCGCAGACCACGTTCCTATGGCGCTGCCCTGGGGATTTCGCTCGGATGACGCCAATTCGGCGAACCTGCCGCCGGTTTCCCGGAGCGAGGTGCGCACCGATCTCCAGCGTTCGGCCGTGATCGACGTAGGCACCATGCCGACTCCCAACGCGGGATCGCGGGTCGCAGCGCGCTGGAATGCTACGCCGGGTCAAGCCATTGCGACAAGAGTTTTCCGCCACTGCAACGGTTTCGGTGCACCCGGTTGGCCGCCGGTGTAGGCGGCTGGCGGAAATGGAAGCGGCTTCGCGTTGACCTATCAGGACCGAGCTCCCGTCAGGCGGCCAGGCCGTTGAACGTCACCGACAGGTGGCGTGGGCCGCGCAGGATCGGGCTCGGCCGGTACGGCGGCGGGTCTTCGGCCAGCTGCGGGTCGCGCAGCCTGCGGGCGAGTTCGGTCAGCGCGATCTGGGTTTCCAGCCGGGCGAGCGGCGCGCCGAAGCAGGCGTGCACGCCGAAGCCGAAGCCGAGGTGCTGGTTGTCCTCGCGAGCCGGGTCGAAGCGGTCCGGATCCGCGAAGCGCGCCGGATCCCGGTTGCCCGAGGCCAGCAGCAGCCACACCGGAGCTCCCTTGGGGATGACGCTGCCCGCGACCTCGACGTCGGTCAACGTGGTGCGCTGCGGCAGCATCTGCACCGGAGGCTCGTAGCGCAGCAGCTCCTCCACGCAGCGGGCCGCCGCCAGCGGATCGGCCCGCAGCAGCTCCAGCACCGCCGGTTGCCGCAGCACCGTGAGCATCCCGTTGGTGATCAGGTTGACGGTGGTCTCGTGCCCGGCGATCAGCAGCAGGACCGCGTTGGTGATCATCTCCAACAGGGACATCCGCCCCTCCGGCCCCTCGTCGGTGATCCACGCGGAGAGCATGTCGTCGCCCGGGTGGCGGCGGTGATCCTCGATCAGCGCCGCCAGGTATTGCCCGAGTTCCAGGCGGCCCTGGCGCACCGCGCGCCGCTGCGCCTCCGGGTCCTCGGCGGGGGTGAGTCCGGCGACCACCACGTCGACCAGCCTCCGGAAGTGCGGCTCGTCCTCCCGCAGCACGCCCAGGAGCTGGCAGATCACCGCGACGGGGAAGGGATAGGCGAAGTCGTCGACCACGTCGAACCGGTCCCGGCCGTCGAGCCCGTCGATCAATCCGGTCACGATCCCGGCGAGCTCGCCGTGCATGTCGTGGATGCGCCGCGGGCTGTGCGGGGGCCCGAACGGGCGCATCGCCAGGCGGCGCAGCCGGTCGTGCTCGGGCGGGTCCAGCCGGATGAAGCTGGGCGGCAGCATCCCCTCGTCGTCCGGCTCCGCGGCGACCAGCGGATCGGCGCCGGGGGCGAGGTTGCGGGCATCGGAGCTGATCCGCGGGTCCTGCAGCAGCTCGCGAATCTCCCAGAAGGTGGTGACGAGATAGATGCCGCTGTCGTCGCGCACTACCGGCGTGCTGCGGAGCTCGGCGTAAACCGGGTATGGGTCGGCGCGGACGGAGTAGTCGGTGATCCGCCGCACCGGGCTGGTCGTTTGCATGGACGCGCTCCTCGAAGTCAGGCGCGGGCCGGCGTGAAGACGACGCGCCGCTCGCTGGGCGAGTGACCGGTCAGGGTGACGGTCGGGCTGTGGGTGGGCAGCGCCGGATCGGGGAACCTGGCCGGCACCGGCCGCAGCCCCGCCGAGCGCCGGTCCACGCCGGGGAAGTCGGGCGGGAACGGCGCGGCCTGCTCGATCAGCCGCTTGTAGAAGCCCATCCACTTCCCGTGGTCGAAGCCGACCGCGGCGATGACGCGCCCCTGGTAGCCGTACGCGGCGGCGAAGCAGTGCGACTCGAGCGTGCCCTGCTGCACGAGGAGCTCGTCCGCCATCGACGGCACCCCGACGGACTTGATGTTCACCCCGAACTGAGCCGACCAGAACGACGGCATCCAGAGATGCGGGCGTCGCTGCGAACCGGCGCTGATCATGTTGTGCGCCGCGATCTCGGCCTGCGCAACGGCGTTTCCCCAGTGCTCCAGCGCGAGGAACTGGTATCCGAACAGCGGGTGTGGGGTGCGCGCCACATCGCCCGCGGCGAACACGTCGTCGGTGACGATGCCGTGGACGTCGAAGGCCCGGCAGCCGGCGTCGCAGGCGATGCCGCGGGGACCGGCCGCCAGGCCCGAACCCGCCAGCCAAGCGGTGTTGCGCACCGCGCCGAGCGCGACCACGGCCACTTCCGCATCCACCACGGTGCCGTCGGAAAGGTGCGCGCGCTTGAGGCGACCACCGGCGTCGCCCTCCAACGCGGTCACCATGACGCCGCAGCGGAGGTCGACACCGTGCTCGCGCTGAAGCTGCGCGGCCACGTCGCCGACCACGCCGCCGAGCGCGCCGACCAGCGGCGCTTCGCCGCGCTCGGCGACGGTGACCTGCAGTCCCCGCTCCCGGCACGCCGAGGCGACCTCCGAGCCGGTGAAGCCGGCGCCGATGACCAGCACGCGATTCGGCCGCCTGGCCAGCCGGCGCGCGAGCCCGGCGGTGTCCTCCCTGGTGCGCACCACGCACACGCCGTCGAGCGCGGCCTCGGTCTCGTGCGGCCACGGACGGGAGCGCCCGCCGGTGGCGATCAGCAGGCGGTCGAACTCGACCTCGGCACCGTCGGACAGCAGGACCCGCCGGCCGTCCCGGTCGAGCCCGGTGGCGGCGACGCCGAGCCGCCACTGCGCGTCGATCGCGCGCCGACGGGGGAGAGCGGTGTCTTCCGGCAGCGACCGGCCGAGCAACACCTGCTTGGAAAGCGGAGGCCGGTCGTAGGGCTCGTGGGGCTCGTCCCCGATCAAGGTGAGCGAGCCGGTGAAACCTTCCTCGCGCAGCTGCTCGGCGGCACGCAGACCGGCCAGCGAAGCGCCGACGATCACGATCCGGCCGTCCTTGCGGAGCGCGGTCAACAGGCTGTCAGCGGACATCGTCGCCCGCTCCCCGATGCCCGGCCGCGTCGAGGCGGTCGACCAGGATCGCCTGGACGGGACAGGCTGCGGCGGCCCGCAGCACGTCGTCGCGGTGCGCCTCGTCGACGCGCGGCTGGTAGAGCAAGGCCTCTTCGCCGTGCAGCGAGAAAACTCCCGGCGCCAGGAACACGCACTGCGCGAATGCCTGGCAGCGGTTCAGGTCGACGACAATCCTCATCTGACCTCGCCCCCTCGACGTCGGCGGGCGCATCGGCCGCAGAACCCCAGTGCACCGATGCGTGCGGCCGCGCCCATCTCATGCTGGCAGCGGGCAAACCACCCCGCATGACCACATTTCCGCGAGCAGTCTGTTCTGATGCTGGTTCGGTCTGCATTCAGCGATATGGTTGCTGGATGGAATTTCGGCAGGTCGAGCACTTTCTGGCCGTGGTGCGCAGCGGCAGCTTCACCGCCGCCGCCCGGAAGATCCACATCGTCCAGTCGGCGTTGAGCGCTTCGATCCGCAAGCTCGAAGCCGAGCTCGGCGCGCCGCTTTTCGAGCGGACCACCCGTCGCGTGGCGCTGACCGAGGCGGGCCGTGCCCTGCTCCCGGTCGCCCACCGGCTCGTCGCCGACGTGGTCGCGGCGCGAGGTGAGGTGTCCGCGGTCGTCGGACTGTCCCGGGGCCGGGTTTCCATCGGCATGATCCAGATGCTGACGGTCGTCGACCTGCCACGCGAACTCGGGGTGTTCCAGTCGCGCTATCCCGGGATCCGGATCCACGTCCGCGACGGCGCCGTGCCCGAACTCTCGGCGGCCGTCGCCGACGGCGAGCTCGACCTGGCCTACCTCGCCGCCGATGGGCCGCTGCCGGGCGAGCTGACCAGCTTCGCGCAGTGGACGCAGCGCATCGTCCTGGTCACCTATCCGGGACATCGGCTCGAAAACCGGCGACGGGTCCGGCTGGCCGAGATCGACGACGAACCGTTCGTGGACTTCAGCGGGAGCGTGATGCAGGCGATGGTTCGCCACCGGTTCGCCGACGCCGGGCTCCGGCACAACCCGGTTTGCGAGGCCACCAACGTTCCGCTGTTGATGGAGCTGGTGGCGACGCGGCTGGGCATCACGATCGTCCCGCAGTCCGTCGCCGAGCGGGCCGGGCTGCCCTTCGCCCGGATTGAAGGCACCGACTTCACCAGGACGATCTACCTTGCCGGGCGGCTGCCGGAACCGACGAACCCGGCGGCGCGGGCACTGCTGGAACACCTCACCGGCTGACGCCCTTCCGACGAGCGGTTTCCACCGGCGCCAGGAGGAGTCCGACCCCGACGAGCGCGAGAACCATCGCCAGCGTCGTAATGCCCGTGACGCCGGCGATGAACGCGAGAACCAGGGCGCGCGCGGCGAAAATCCGCAGCAGCCGGGCCACGTCGGAGGACGACGTGTCCATTTCCCCTCCCAGAAACCGAAATCCATCGAATCCGCCTTGAGTGTTGCCGCCGGTGACCCATCGCGTCCAACACTTCTATTCGCTGCGATTCAGCTGTGAAATCGATCGATGACCGAGCTGTCGAGGCCGTTCGGGATGCGGTGACGACGCGTGGTGGTCGTGCGGTTGGGATGGCGTTTTCGCGCGAAACCGTCATCTCGCACGCCTGGAGAACGCCGGTTTCGCGCAAAAACGCCACCGCTGCGGAAACGCCGCGACATGCACCGGCATGCAGGACGAGGTTGGCGACGAGCTCTAGAGCCAGCCACGTTCGCGGGCGGTGTTCGCCGCTTCGATTCGGTTGCGAGCCCCGAGTTTCGCCATCGCCGTCGACAGGTAGTTGCGGACCGTGCCTTCGGCGAGGTTGAGGCGGCGCGCCAGTTCGGCATTGCTCGCGCCGGTCGTCGCTTCGCGGAGGAGCTCTCGTTCCCGGTCGGTCAGCGGATCCGCGTGATCCCACGCCGCGATCGCCAGTTCCGGTGCCACGACGCGCTCTCCGGCGTGCACGCGGCGCAGCGCCGCCACCAGTTCCGCGATCGGCGCGTCCTTGAGCACGTATCCCGCGACGCCGCTGTCCATCGCGCGCCGCAGGTAGCCGATGCGGGCGAAGGTCGTGACGATCAGGACCCGCACCGGATCTCCGGCCCGGTGGAGCTCCGCGGCCACTTCGAGCCCCGTTCGCCCCGGCATTTCGATGTCGGTGAGCAGGATGTGGGGCCGGTGCCGCTCGACGGCCGCGAGCGCTTCGTCGCCGTTGCCCGCCGTCGCCACCACGCTGACGTCCGGCTGCAGGTCCAGCAGGGCGGCGAACGCGTCGAGGACCATGCCCTGGTCTTCCGCCAGCACGACCCGGATCTCCTCGCCCACCTAGGTCGCCACCCGCAACGGCACCGCGACGGTGAGCGTGGTTCCCGCCGATCCGGTGCGCTGCACCCGGCCGCCCAGCGCGGCGATTCGCTCGCGCATGCCGGACAGGCCGTTGCCCTCCGGGGCGTCGCCGCCGATCCCGTCGTCGGCGATCACCAGCTGCAGCTCGCCCTCCTGGGCCTTCAGCCCGATGTGGCAGGTCGTCGCGGTGGCGTGCCGGACGACGTTGGTCACCGCCTCGCGCAGCGCCAGCGCCAGTTCGTGCTCGGTGGAACCCACGATCGCCAGTTTCTCCCGTCGCACGACGACATCGACGCCGAGACTCGCCAGCGCGTGGTGCGCCGCTTCGAGCTCGGCGTCGAGGCTGGCCTGCCGCCAGCCCGTGACGGCGTCGCGGATCTCGGTGAGCGCCGCCCGGGCGGTGCTTTCGATCTCGGCGGCTTCGCCCCGCGCCCGCTCGGGATCGCGGCCGATGAGCTCGTTGGTGAGCGCCGCCCGCACCACGATCGCCGTCAGGGAATGGCCGAGCAGGTCGTGCAGGTCGCGCGCGATGCGTTCGCGCTCCGCCAGGGTGGCGAGGTGCTCGATGCGCGCGTTCTGGCTGCGAAGTTCCGCCGCGGCGCGGTCCCGCTCGACCCAGTTGATCTGCATCGTCCCGATGGCCCAGAGGAGCACCAGCGACGGGATGAGGCCGTACAGCCGCCAGGGCATCGGCACGATGGAGACCACGGAGAACAGGCTGACCAGCACCGACAGGCCGACGAACCAGCGCAGCGCGGTCCGCCGCGATTCGGAGACGCCCGCGAACGCCGCCGCGTAGACGAACAGCACCGCCGCGCCGGAGTTGATCGGCGTCATGGCCGCGCCGAGCACGGCGGTCGGCACGGTGCACCACCAGCGCGCGCGAGCCGGGCGGTGCCACGCCAGCAGGTACATCGGGACGACCGCGGCCATGACGCCGAACGCCAGCGCCCAGTCCACCCAGGTCGATCTCGGGTCGAAGGCTGGGCCCCACAGGAGGTTCGCCAGGTAGATGAGGTGGACCCAGCGGGCGAGACGTGCGCAGCTTCTCATGATCGGGCATGACGGTACGACATCGCGGCGAGTGCTGCGGTCACCGCGGTCGCGCCGAGCACGACGAGCGCATGCGCGGTCGCCGCTTCGCCGTCCAGCTGGGCGAGCGCCAGCTGGGCCAGGTGGTACGTCGGCAGGAATTGCGCGATGTGACCGAAGAACGCGGGCAGGATCTCCAGCGGCATCCACAGGCCGGAGAGCACCGCCGACGGGAACAGGAACGCGTTGAGGATCGCCGCGGTGGCGTTCGCCCCGGCCTGGAAACCCACGGCCAGACCCAGCAGCGCGAACGGCAGGGCGCCGAGGATCAGCACGGCGAAGACGCGCAGCAGCTCGACGACCGAGATGTTCAGCGAGCCGGTGAGCGCGGCGGTCGCGGTCATGGCCAGCAGGACCCCGGCCGAGTAGGGCAGCACCGCGACCAGCTTCGCTGCCAGCGTCACGCCGATCGGGACGGCGGACACCCGCTTCGCCCGCAGCCAGCCGCGTTCGCGGTCGCCCGCGACGGTGATGCCGGGGTTGGTCAGCGAGACCGACAGCACGGCGAAGGTTCCGAAGGTCGCCAGCATGCCGGTTCCCGCGGGGACCGGACCGGCCGGAATGTTCCCGTACAGCGAGACGAACAGGGCGAAGAACCCGACCGGCATCACGATGGAGAAGAACAGCGCGGTGGGCTCCCGGAAGATGGCCCGCAGCTCGTACGCGACCTCGACGCCGAAGATCCTGGCGTTCATGCGGCGCTCCGTTCGGTCAGGCCGACCACGGCTTCCTCCAGGCCGGCTCCCTCGACGCGGAGGTCGGTCAGATTCGGATCCTCGGCGAGGAGCACGCGCAAGAGCGCCTCCGGGCTGCGGGTGCCCAGGCGGACGTGGTCGCCGTCGCGGCTGATCGACACGACCTCGGGAAGTTCGCGCAGCCGGGCCTGGTCGAGCGCGGTCTTCGCGGTGACCGTGCGATCGGGCAGCCGGGACATCAGCTCTTCCGGCCGGTCGGCGGCCACGATGCGCCCGTGGTCCAGCACCACCACGCGGTCGGCGACGGTGCCGGACTCCTCGATCAGGTGCGTGGTCACCAGCACGCCGGTACCGCGCGCGCGACGCTCGGCCAGGACTTGCCAGAACCGCCTACGCGCCGGCACGTCGAGGCCGGTGGTCGGCTCGTCGAGGACGAGCAGCGCCGGTTCGGTCACCAGCGCCATGGCCAGCTGCAGCCGCTGCCGCTGCCCGCCGGAGAGCTTGCTCGCCCGGCGCCCGGCCAGCTCGGTCAGGTCCAGCTCGGCCATCACCGGGCCCGCCGCGGCACGCGGGAAACCGCCGCGCACGGCGGCGCCGGTGACGAGCTCGGCGACCTTCAGCGTGTTCGGGAACCCGAGTGACTGCTGCACCACGCCCAGGTGCCTCCGGGTGGCGGCGATCCTCGGATCTCCGCCACCGACCCGGATCCGGCCGCCGTCCTGCGGGTGGAGCAGGCCGGTCACCAGGTTCACCAGGGTCGTCTTCCCGGCGCCGTTCGGCCCGAGCAGCGCGACGCACTCGCTGGCGCCGACGTCCAGATCGACCCCGTCCAAGGCGCGCGTGCCGCCGTACCGGTGGCGCGCCGCGCGGACTTCCAACACGTTCTCCATGGCTGATCATGTTCGGCTCGCCGCGGTGTTCCAGGTAGTGAGCAGGCGTCACCGGCCGGTGATGACAAAAGTCAGGCCTGTCCACTCTTGAGCTGTTGGCCGGAGACGTGACGGCCTTTCGCAAACAAGCGCCCGGAGGGCCTTGATCGAACCGCTCTGTGGGGGACTAATTACTCTGTGCCACAGGGCGTGGTGACCGTATGCACATGTAACGGTTTGATCTCAGCCGAATGGGGTAGCTTGCGACGGCATGAAACCCCCGAATGTTCGACGCTCCGTAATCGCTGTGGCCGCCCTGATGCTCAGTACCGGAACCGCCGCCGCCTTGGCCCCCGTGGCGGGTGCGGCTCCGTCGGTGGAAGACCAGGTCGTCAATCTGGTCAACAAGGAACGAGCCGGTGCCGGCTGCGGCGCCGTCAAGGTGGACTCCCGGCTCGTCAAGGCGGCCAAGGAGCACAGCGCCGACATGGCCAAGCGCACCTACCTCGATCACACCACCCCCGACGGTGTGACCTTCACGCAGCGCATCTCGCGCGCCGGCCACCCGTCGCCGGGCGCGGAGAACATCGCCCAGGGCTACCAGACGGCCGACGAGGTCATGGCCGGTTGGATGAAGTCCGACGGGCACAAGACCAACATCCTGAACTGCTCCAACAAGACCATCGGCGTCGCACTCGACACCAACGGCGACTACTGGACCCAGGACTTCGGGAGCTGAGCACCACGATCGCTTCGGCCGGTACGCTCCGCCGGTGATCTTGCCGCCGCCCAGCGAATCGGCCACGCCCTCGTTCGACGAAGTGCTCCGGCTGCGTCGGAGCACTCGGGAGTACTCCGGCGCGCCGCTGTCCGCACGAGCAGTTAGCCGGTTGCTCTGGGCCGCGCAAGGCATCAGCGGCCCAGGCCTGCGCACGGCCCCGTCCGCAGGAGGATCGTTCTTCCTGGGATTGACGCTGGTGGCGGGCGAGGTGACGAACGTGCCGGCCGGGAGCTACCGGTACGAACCGGGCGCGCACCGGCTGGTCCCGCTCGCGCGGGGCGATCTGCGCGCCCGGATCGGCGACGCGGGCATCGGCGACCAGCCTTGGCTGTCGTCCTGCGCCGCGCTCATCCTGATCAGCGGTGACACGGCGGCGGCCCGGGCCAGGTTCGCCGACCAGCCGCCGGGAACGCGAGGCGTCGGCTACGTGCATCTCGAAGCAGGTGCCGCGGCGCAGAACGTGGCACTGCAGGCCGCCGCGGACGGAATCGGCGCGGTGCTGGTAGCCGGCTTCGACGACGACGCCCTGCGACAGCACTGCCCCGCGGGCTACGAACCACTGGCCCTGCTGGCCATGGGGCATCCGCGCTGAGCGAGTAGACGTTCCTGCGGGCACGGGGCCGTGAGTGTTTTGGGTCGCTATAGCAACCCAAAACACTCACGGCCCCGTCGCGTCAGGGAGCCGTGTCGTTCTTCTCGGCGCGGCCGAACAACAGCGCCGGTATCCCGGGCCGGCGCCGCCCGCCGAATGTCTACATAGGACGAATCTATCTGGTCGCGGCGATCGGCTCGTACTGGTGCTCGGGCCGGCCGCTGGCGCCGTACCGCAGCGTCATGACCGCCCTGCCGTCCTGGGCCAGCGCGGCCAGGTAGCGCTGCGCGGTGGCGCGGGCGATGCCCAGCTCCTCGGCGATCTCCGCCGCGGAGCGGGCGCCTCCGCCGTTGCGCAGCGCGTCGAGCACGAGCTGGGACGTCAGGGTGGACTGGCCCTTCGGCGCCGCGGGCCGGTCGCCTTCGTGCAGCAGCCGCACCGCCCGGTCGATCTCCTCCTGGTCGACCGCTCCGCCGGTCACCGGCAGGCGCGAGTGGTAGCGGGCATAAGCCGTGAGCCGGTCGGTGAGCTGCTCCGCGGTGAACGGCTTGACGAGGTAGTTCAGCGCGCCAGCCGCGAGCGCGGCGCGGACGGTGGCGGGATCGGTTGCGGCGGTGAGCATGATCGCGTCGACGTCGAGCTCGGCCAGCAGCGCGACCCCGGCGCAGTCGGGCAGGTAGTTGTCCAGCAGCACGAGGTCCGGACTGTGCGCGTCGATCAGCTCACGCGCCTGCGCCGCGGTGTGCGCGGTGCCCAGGACGCGGAATCCGGACACCCGCTCGGTGAACTCGGCGTGCACCTGCGCGACCCGGAAGTCGTCCTCCACCACGACAACTCCGATCACAGCGTCACCTCCTGGGTGGTTTCGAGAACCTCCGGCAGCTCCGCGACGAACACCGTCCCTCGCTCCTCACCGGTATCGGCCAGCCGCACGTCTCCGCCGAGGCTGCGCGCCGCCTGCCGGCACAGCGCGAGCCCCAGTCCGTTGCCGTCTGCGCCCTTCGTCGACACGCCCTCGGTGAAGATCTGTTCCCGCAACACATCCGGCACGCCGTCGCCGGTGTCCACAACGGACAGGTGCAGCGTCGTGCCGTCGGCGAGCAGGTCCACTTCGACGCGGGCCGGGCGGGCCGATCCCAGCCGCGCCGCGTCGATCGCGTTGTCGACCAGGTTCCCGACGACGGTCATGACCTCCACCGGGGCGACGACCGCCGACGGCACCCAGCTCGCCTCGCCGAGCTCAAGCTCGACGCCGCGTTCCGCCGCGACCGCCTTCTTGGCGGACAGGAACGCCACCAGGTAGGGATCGCGCACCGCTTCGGTCGCCGGGCCGAGCCGGGCGACCGACCCGGAGGAAAGCGCCTGCACGTATTCGACGGCCTCCTGGTGCCGCCCGGTCTGGAGCAGCCCGGAGAGGGTGTGCAGCCGGTTGGTGAACTCGTGCCGCTGGGCGCGCAGCGTGTCGGTCATGCTGCGCACCGACTCCAGTTCCCGGCTGAGCGCGGCGAGATCGGTCTGGTCGCGAAGGGTGAGCACGCTGCCGAGCTCGGTGCCGCCGCGAACGACGGGGCGGTGGTTGACCACCAGCATCCGGTCGCCGGTCACGGTGATCAGGTCGTCGGCCGGACGGCGGTCGGCGAGCACATCCCGGAGCCGCTGGGGAATGGCCAGTTCCCCGGCCGGGGTGCCGATTTCGATGGGCGTGTCCAGCAGCCGCTCGGCCTCGCGGTTGCACACCGAGACGCGGCCTTCGGCGTCGACCGCGAGCACGCCCTCGCGGATGCCGAAGAGCACCGCTTCGCGCTGGCGCACCAACTCCGCCAGCTCCTGCGGTTCGAGCCCAAGGGTCCGCCGTTTGAGCATGCGGGTGAGCCACGCCGCCCCGGCCACGCCGACCAGCAGCGCCCCGCCGGTGAACGCCGCGGTGGTGCCGATGAGGCGCAGGAACGCGGTGCTGATGTCCTCGGCGTCGAAGCCGACGCTCACCTGTCCGACGATCGCGCCGTCCGGGGTGCGCAGCGGGACCTTGCCCCGCGCGGAGAGGCCGAGCGTGCCTCGCTGCACGTCGACGACCTCGTGGCCGGTGAGCACCCAGCGCGGATCGGTGCTGACCGGCTCGCCGATCTTGGCCGGATCCGGATGCGACAGGCGGATGCCGTTGCGGTCGGTGACGACGACGAACAGCGCGCCGGTGGCCGAGCGCGCCCGGTCGGCCTGATCGCGCACCTGCGGCAGGTCGCCGCGCGCGACCGCGCTGCCCAGGTCGCTGTCGGCGGCCACCGAGTGGGCGACGGCGAGGGCGCGCTGGCCGTACTGGTCGACGAGGTTGCGGTCGAGCAGGGACGCGACGAGGACGAACCCGATCACGGTGACCAGGGCGATCAAGCCGATCTGGAGGGCCAAGGCCTGCCGCGCGAACCGCATCGGGCGGCGTGACATCCCTCGACTGTACCCCGCGAGCAAAACGCGCAAAACGCGGTGAACGCGGGATAGGCGGACAACGTCGACAACTCTCCCCAAGGTGAACGGGGTCACCTACGGTTCCGCAGAACGAAACGCCGTTGTAACGAGGACCACCGTCGGTCCGCGGGGAGGAGGAGCGTTGATCGCGCTGCTCGGCTTGTGCATGGTTACCGTTTTCCTCTACCTGGTGATGAGCAAACGGCTCTCCCCGATGGTGTCGCTGATCGTGGTTCCGGCGGCGTTCGCCTTGCTCGGTGGCTTCGCGCCGGACCTCGGCGACATGATCACCGACGGCATCAAGTCGGTGGCCCCGACGGCGGCGATGCTGCTGTTCGCGATCCTCTACTTCGGAATCATGATCGACGCGGGGCTGTTCGACCCGATCGCCCGCGCGGTGGTCCGGCTGACCCGCAACGACCCGCTGCGGCTGATCATGGGCACGGTGGCCCTGGTGGCGGTGGTGTCGCTGGACGGCGACGGCACGACCACGTTCATGATCACGGTGTCGGCGCTGCTGCCGATCTACCGCAAGCTCGGCGTCAGCCCGGTGCTGATGACCGGCCTGGCCTGCATGACCAACGCGATCCTCAACGTCGTGCCGTGGGGCGGGCCGGCGGCGCGGGCGGCCAGCGCGCTGAAGCTGGACCCGCAGGAGCTGTTCGTCCCGATGATCCCCGCGCTGGCCGCCGGGCTGGTCACCGTGTTCGTGATCGCCTACGCCATCGGCCTGCGCGAACGCGCCCGGCTGCGCACCGCCGCGCCCGTGCTCGTCGGGGCGGGCGGGCCCGGGCCCGACACCTACCACGGCGGCTCGGCCGACTTCGACGTCCTCGCCCCCGACCGCGAGTCGCTGCGCCCGAAGCTGTTCTGGTTCAACGCCGTGCTGACGATCGCGCTGCTCACCGCGCTCATCATCGGCGTCCTGCCGATCGCGGTGCTGTTCATGATCGGCTGCGGGATCGCGCTGATCGTCAACTACCCGCGGCTGGACCAGCAGCGCGCTCGCATCGCCTCGCACGCGGACAGCGTGGTCGCGGTGGTCGCGATGGTGTTCGCGGCGGCGGTGTTCACCGGCGTGCTCTCGGGCACCGGGATGATCGAGCAGATGGCGCACTACCTGCTGACCGCGATGCCGGACGCGCTGTTCCCGTTCTTCAGCATCATCGTCGCGGTGCTGAGCGTGCCGTTCACGTTCTTCATGAGCAACGACGCCTTCTACTTCGGCGTCATGCCGATCCTGGCGGAGGCGGGCGCCCAGCACGGCATCGGCGCTATGGAGATCGCCCGCGCCTCCCTGCTCGGCCAGCCGATCCACATGCTCAGCCCGCTGGTGCCCGCGATGTACGTCCTCATCGGACTGGCGAAGGTCGACCTGGGCGACCACCACCGCTTCGCGATCAAGTGGGCGCTCGTGGTCTGCGCCGTCGTCATCACCGCCGGCTTCGGCCTCGGGCTGATCGCGATCCACTGACCCCGCACGGGAAATGACCGGCCGTGAACCTTTTGGGCCGCTGTGGCAACCCAAAAGGCTCACGGCCGGTGCCGTGCTCGAAAAAGACATGCGCCGTTGGCCGGGTGCGTGGTGGGATCGAGCATCGTGCAACCGATGACGAACCCGGTCTCCGGCGTGGGCGATCTGCTGGCCCGGATGGAACGGAACCTGGCCGAGCACGCGTGCCACCTGCACCGGCGCATGAGCGGCGCGACCGTGGTGGAGGCGGGCGACCTCGTCGTCGCCGACAGCGGGCTCGACGACGACACCTTCAACATCGTCGCCGCGGCCCGCTTCGCCCCGGAAGCCGCGCCGGCTCGGATCGCCGAGACGATCCGGACGCTGGCCGCCACCGGCCGCCCGTTCTCCTGGTGGGTGGGCCCGGCCTCCGCACCGGCGGACCTGAGCTCCCTCCTGGCGGACGCCGGCCTGCCGGTCGCCGAGAGCGAGACGGCGATGTGGGCCGAACTGGATGATTCCCTGCCGCGGCCGCATGCGGAGCGGCTGGAGATCCGCCCGGTGACCACGCCCGAACAGCTCGCCGACTACGCGACGGTTCTCGCCGGGAACTGGGATCCGCCCGCCGGCACCGTTCGCCGCTTCTTCGCCCAGGCGGCCCCGCAGGCGCTGGCCGCCGACTGCCCGGCTCGCTACCTGGTCGGCTACGTGGCGGGCCGTCCGGTCTGCTCGGCCGAGGTGTTCTGCCATGCGGGAGTCGCAGGGATCTACAACATCTGCATTCTGGCCGACCACCGCCGGCGTGGCTACGGCGGCGCCATGACCCTCGCGACGCTCCACGCGGCCCGCGCCGAAGGCCACCGCATCGCGGTCCTGCAGGCGTCAGCGGACGGCGAACCCATCTACCACCGCCTCGGCTTCAGTTCCTGCGGGCAGTACACCGAGCACGCCATCACCGGCTGACGGCCGTGAGTCTTTTGGGCTGCCATGGCGACCCAAAAGACTCACGGCCGTCATCACGTCACTTTCGCGACGTGCGCCGGCAGGCCGCCAGGGCGGTGGCGGTGACCTCGACGGCCGCTTCGCCGAACGCTCCGCGCCGCCGGAGCCCGGCCCTGACAGCGGGAACGAGCCGGTGGCAGCAGAGGTGCACAGCGGCGGCCAGGTTCCCGTGCACCTGCCCGCGCTGGAACGTCCGTTGTAGACGGATGAGGGTGCGCATCGATCGTCCTTCCTGGGGTGAGAACCGGAGCATCGGATGCTGCCGCGGATCAGGATCCGCGATCGTCCGCGTGCGGTAGGGGGCCGAGCACTTGAAGTGAACGGACCGTTCGTCCCGATAGGCGAGGCGAACAGTCCGTTCGCTTCACCTGCCTGGGTGTTGGTGGTGTGGGGTGAACGGACCGTTTGTCTCGATAGGTGAGGCGAACAGTCCGTTCGCTTCATCGACCAAGGCATTGGGGCCGGGATGCGGATGAGCGGTTCCGGCGACATGCCGGAACCGCTCATCGGTGTGCCCTGGCTTCCGGGTCAGCTGCGGAGAGCGGCTACCGGAACCGTTTCGCGCTCGTTCGCGCCGGGCAGCGGTTCTTCGGTGATGGTGCTGCGGAAGTGGCGCAGCCGCAGGCTGTTGCCGACCACGAACACCGAGCTGAACGCCATCGCGGCACCGGCGATCATCGGGTTGAGCAGCCCGGTCGCGGCCAGCGGCAGGGCCGCGACGTTGTAGGCGAAGGCCCAGAACAGGTTGCCCTTGATGGTGCCGAACGTGCGGCGGGAGAGCCGGATGGCGTCCACCGCCGCGCGGAGGTCGCCGCGCACCAGGGTCAGGTCGCTGGCCTCGATGGCGACATCGGTGCCGGTGCCCATGGCCAGGCCGAGATCGGCCTGGGCGAGCGCGGCGGCGTCGTTGACGCCGTCACCGGCCATGGCCACCACGCGGCCCTCGGACTGCAGGCGCTTGACGACGTCGACCTTGTCCTGCGGCAGGACCTCGGCGATCACCTCGTCGATGCCGACCGCGGCCGCCACGGTGCGCGCCACGGTCTCGTTGTCGCCGGTGAGCAGCACCGGCTTCAGCCCGAGCTTGCGCAGCCCGGCGATGGCCTCGGCGGAGGTCGGCTTGACGGTGTCGGCGACCTCCAGCACCGCCCGGGCGGCGCCGTCCCAGGACACGGCGACGGCGGTGCGGCCCTGCCGTTCGGCGTCGGCTTGCGCCGCGGCCAGTTCGTCGGTCAGCGGCTGGCTCCACTGTTCGAGCAGCGCCGGTCGCCCGACGAGCACGGCGTGGCCGTCGATGACCGCTTGCACGCCCAGCCCCTCGACGTTGCTGAACTCCTCGACGGCGGGAAGTTCGCCCACGCGCTCGGTCGCGCCACGTGTGATCGCCCTGGCGATCGGGTGCTCCGACGCGTTTTCCGCCGCTCCGGCGAGCCGCAGCACCACGTCCTCGTCGATCCCGTCGGCGGCGTGCACCGCGACGAGCGACATCTGTCCACTGGTGACGGTGCCGGTCTTGTCCAGCACGATGGTGTCGATGCGCCGGGTCGATTCCAGCACTTCCGGGCCCTTGATGAGGATGCCCATCTGCGCGCCGCGCCCGGTGCCGACCAGCAGCGCGGTCGGGGTCGCCAGGCCCAGGGCGCACGGGCAGGCGATGATCAGCACCGCGACGGCAGCGGTGAACGCCGCCGCGGCACCGGCGCCGGTACCGAGCCAGAACCCCAGGGTCCCGATCGCCAGCGCGATGACGATGGGAACGAACACCGCGGAGATCCGGTCCGCCAGCCGCTGCACGGCGGCCTTGCCGTTCTGGGCGTCCTCGACGAGCTTGGCCATCTGGGCCAGCTGGGTGTCGGAACCGACGCGGGTGGCGCGGACGACCAGCCGGCCGCCGGCGTTGACGGTGGCGCCCACGACGGCGTCGCCGGCACCGACCTCCACGGGCACGGATTCGCCGGTGAGCATGCTCGCGTCGACGGCGGAACTGCCCTCCTCGATGACGCCGTCGGTGGCGATCTTCTCGCCGGGCCGGACGACGAACCGGTCGCCGACGGCGAGCTGATCGGTCGGGATGCGGACCTCTTGGTCGCCGCGCAGCACCGCGACGTCCTTGGCGCCGAGTTCCAGCAGCGCCCGCAGCGCGGCGCCGGCCCGGCGCTTGGAGCGGGCCTCGAAGTAGCGCCCGGCGAGGATGAACGTCGTGACCCCGGCGGCGACTTCGAGGTAGATGTTGCCGTCGCCGCTCATGCGCTGGATGGTCAGCTCGAACGGGTGGGTCATGCCGGGGACGCCGGCCGTGCCGAACAACAGGGCGTACAGCGACCACAGGGACGCGGCCAGCGTGCCCATGGAGATCAGCGTGTCCATGGTGGCCGCGCCGTGGCGCAGGTTCGTCCACGCGGCCTTGTGGAACGGCCACGCGCCCCACACCACGACGGGCGCGGCGAGCGTGAGCGAGATCCACTGCCAGTAGGTGAACTGCAGCGCCGGAACCATGGCCAGCACGATCACCGGAACCGACAGCGCGGCCGAGGCGATCAGCCGGTCCCGCAGGGACTTCGTCGGGTCTTCGGCCTCGGTCTCGTCCACTTCGGACTCACGGGACGGGCGGGGCAGCTCGGCGGTGTAGCCGGCGGCCTCGACCTGCTCGACCAGCTGCTGCGGGTCGAGCCCCTCGGGATAGCTGATCTTGGCCTTCTCGGTGGCGTAGTTGACCGTTGCGGTGACGCCGTCGAGCTTGCCGAGCCGCCGTTCGACGCGGGCGGCGCAGGAGGCGCACGTCATGCCGCCGATGGCCAGTTCGATCTCCGCGGTGGGACTTGTCTCAGTGCTCATCGGAGTTCTCCCGTTCACCCGTGACCGCCGTGGCCGTCACCGGCGGGAGCCGGGCTGTGCTGCCCGTCCGCCGGTTCCTGCGCGTTGACTGTGAATTCCGCGGTGCGGACCGTACCGCCGTGCTGGAAGTCCAAGAACAGCCGGTAGGTGCCGCTGGAGGGCACTTCGGCCTCGAAGGCGATGCCCGGTCCGGCCGGGGTGCGTCCGTCGCCCGGCGAGCCGGTCGGATGCACGTGCAGATAGGCGAGGTCGCCGGTGCGCAGCGCCACCAGGTGGCCGTAGGCCGCGAGGTAGGGCTGCAGGTCGGTGACCGGGAGCCCGTCCTTGCTCACCGTCAGCGTGACCGGCGAGGACCGGCCGGCGACCAGCTCGCCGTCGAGGCGGACCTGGTAGCCGTCGACCTCGACGAGCCGGGATGGTCCGGTGGTGATGGGGGAGAAGGAGCCCGGCGCGGACACGTCGATGCCCAGCGTCTGGCCCTCGCCGCCGGTCGGCGTGAAGTCGGCGAACACCCGGTAGGTCCCGGCGCCGGGCAGGCGCATCGGCACGTGCCAGGTTCCGTCCGGGGTCATCTCGGGGTGGAGGTGCTGGTATCCGGCGGTGTCCCGGCGGACGACGATCAGGTGCATCCGCTTGTCGTGCTCGAGGTCGAACCGGGTGACCGGTCGTCCGTCGGCGCCGGTGATGCGGAAGGAGAACTCGTCGGTGGTCTCCGGCGCGATCAACGTCGTGGTGGGCGCGAGGGTGTAGCCGCCCCTGGTCGACGTCAGTCCGGCTGGAGTCTTGTCCTGCGTGGCTCCCGCGACGGTGCCGCTGTTGTTGCCCGCCTCCCCGGCGTTCCCACCGCCGGGGTGTCCGGCGTGCGCTTGCGCGGTGCCGGAAGTGAGCGGGCCGACAGCGGTTCCGGTGATCCACGCTCCGCCGAAGCCGAGCGCTACCACCGCACCGTAGGCGGCGAGCTTCGCTGCTGTGTTCATCTCAAACCTTTCGTGCCGGATCCGCGCGGCGGCGGATCCGTTCGGCGCCGTTAGCTGGCGGCCAGTTCGTAGCCGGCTTCCTCGACTGCTTCGCGCACGTCCGCGTCGCTCACCGGTTCGGCGCTGCGCACGGTCACGGCGCCAGTCGGCAGGTCCACCCGCACGTCCGAGACCGCGCCGATCCGGCCGATCTCCTCGGTCACCGACCGAACGCAGTGGTCGCAGGTCATGCCGGTCACGGTGTAGTTGGTCTCGATCACGTCCACATCCCTTTCGGCTGGCTTCCCGTCGGCTCCTCGCCGATGCGCTATTTATACCCTAGGGGGGTACTGTAGTCAACGCGCGGGATGTCCCACACGTCACTTCCGTTTCTCCCGTGTGCACAGCGATTCGCGACCGGGTGGCGTCGGGTACCCACTGCAGACCTGGCGCGACGGTTCGGGAAGTTCATGGTGACGCGAAATGGAATGCGGTTGTCGGCACGCGGGAATCAGCCTGGCGAAGGCCACTCGGGACCTTCCCGAGGCCGAGCTGCGCGGAGACGCCGACGTCCTGGATGTCACCGAGGACAGCAGGTGGGTGCGGCAGGGCGCGCTGTTCTGCGCCGTGCCCGGAGCACACGAGGACGGGCACGCCTTCGCGGATGAGGCGGTGGCGGCGGGAGCCAGCGCGCTGCTGGTGAGGCGGTTCGTCGACGTGCCGGTGCCCCAGGTGCGGGTTCCCGCCGTGCGGCCGGTGGTGGGGCCGGTGGCCGCCGCGGTGCACGGGAATCCGGCGGATGCGCTGGCGGTCGCCGCCGTGACCGGCACGAACGGCAAGACCACCACGGTGCATCTGATCGAGGCGGCGCTCGCCGCCGCCGGCTACCGCACCGGCCTGGTGTCCACGGTGGAGGCCCGGATTCCCGGGATGCGCTGCCCGGCGACCCTGACCACCCCGGATGCCGCCGAGCTCCAGCGGACCCTGTGCCGGATGCGCGCGGAAGGAGTCCAGGCGGCGGCGATGGAGGTGTCCTCGCACGCCATCGACCAGCACCGCATCGACCCGGTGACGGCCGAGGTCGCGGTGTTCACGAATCTCAGCCCGGAGCACCTCGATTACCACGGCACGACGGAGCAGTACTACGCGGCGAAGGCGGCGCTGTTCACCCCGGATTCCTGCCGCCGGGCGGTGATCAACATCGACGATTCGTGGGGCCGGCGGCTGGCGGCTCAGGCGCGGGTGCCGACGGTGACGGTGGGCCGCGACCGCCTGGCGGACGTGCGGGTCGACGCGGCGACCTCGACGTTCGGCGGCCTGCGGGTCGTCGTGCGGGACGGGCGCGACGAGGTGGAGCTGACCACGCCCGCCGCGGGCGGCGCGCAGGCCGCGAACCTGGCCGCCGCCTACGCCGCGGCCCGCCTGATGGGCGTGTCCCGGCGGGACGCGGCGGCCGGCATGGGCGCGGCCCCGCCGCCCGGCCGGTACCAGCGGGTGGATGCCGGCCAGCCGTTCCAGGTGGTGGTCGACTTCGCCCACACGCCGTCCGCGCTGGCGCAGCTGATCGCCACCGCGCGCCGGGCGCACCCGGCCGGGCGCGTCCACCTGGTCGTGGGGAGCGCGGGCAACCGGGACCGGTTCAACCGCCCGGACATGGGACGCGTCGCGCTGACCGCCGACACCGCGATCTTCACCGCCGACGATCCCTACGACGAGCGGCCGGGGGAGATCATCGCCCAGATGCTCACCGGCACGATCGGTCGCGGCGGCGCGGAGGTCCTGGTGCAGGAGGATCGCAGGCGGGCGATCGTCGCGGCCGTCGAGCGGGCCGAGCCCGGTGACGTCGTGCTGATCGCCGGGCGAGGCCACGAGCGCTACCAAACCGTCAACGGAATCCGCTTTCCCTTCAACGACGTCGCCGTCGCCGAAGCCGCGCTCGCTGGCCGGGCTCCGCGCGTGAGCCGCCGCGGCGCCTAGGTGCAGGAGGCCACCACGTTGGTGACGCCTGCTCGGAGTAGCGAGGCGGGTGGTTGGCCGTGGCCCGCGAGATTCCCATCTCGGCGGCGACATGCGATCGGGCGGGTCTTGCAGCGTTCGACGAGCCGCCGTCGGCCTTCAGTGGACAGTGGGGCGCTGGCGTGTGTCGATCTCACATTAGTTAGTAGTTAGTAGTTAGTAAGTAGTAACTTATCGACATGGTTGAACGGATGAGCGGGGCCGAGCGTCGGGCTCAGGTGTTGGCGATCGCCGCGAAGGAGTTCGCCGCGCACGGGTTGCACGGCGCGTCGACCGAGGCGATCGCTAGGGACGCCGGGATCACGCAGGCGTACATCTTCCGGATGTTCCGGACGAAGAAAGCACTGTTCTTAGAGCTGGTCCGCGCAGCATTCGACCGCCTGAGCGATGGAATGCGAGGCGCAGCCGAAGGCAAGACCGGGCTGGCGGCGCTCTCGGCGATGGGTACCCAGTACTTCGATCTGCTTGCCGACCGCACGGGGCTGCTGCTGCAGCTCCAGGGTTTCGCCGCGTGCGGCGACCAGGAGGTTCGTGACGTGGTGCGGTCGTGTTTCGCCCGACTGTGGGATACGGCTGAGGGAGGCACGAGTCTCGAGCCGGTAACGGTGAAATCGTTCCTCGCGTTCGGAATGCTCTTGAACGCCGGAGCCGCACTGGACGTCGAGCATGTCGACGGGGCGTGGGCTGAGGGCGTTCGCACCCGGATTCAAGCCGGGTTGTTCGAGCACATCACAACCGAGGCGAACCGATGAGAGCCCGGCTGAACAACCGCAGCGCCGTCCCCGACCAGCAGGCCCGCCGTCTCGGTGTCGCCCTGGTATGCACGGCCCTGTCGGCCGCCGTGATCGGAAGCGTCGGAGCACCGCTCATCACCGCGGTCGCGACCGGGATGCACGTGTCCCTCGACGCCGCGCAATGGACCCTGACGGTCACCCTGTTCACCGGTGCGATCGCCGGCCCAGTTCTCGGCAGGCTCGGCAGCGGGCCCTACCGGCGTGCCACGATCCTGGCCACCCTTGCCCTCGTCACGCTCGGCGGAGCATTGACGGTGCTCCCGTTGCCTTTCGAGGCGCTGCTGATCGGACGCGGATTGCAGGGGCTCGGCGTGGCCGTCGTAGCGCTGCTGATGAGCGTCGCCCGCACCCACCTGCCCCCGGAACGGTCCGCATCGACGATCGCCGCGTTGTCGGTCGCATCGACCGTGGGGATCGGTGTTGGCTACCCCGTGATCAGCCTGCTCAACCAACTCGCGGGGCTCCGCGCCGCCTACTGGCTCGGCTTCGTGCTGTCCGCCGCCGCGCTTGTCATCGCGTGGCGTGCACTTCCCGTCGAGGCCCCGGGACCACGACCCCGGATCGACGTGATCGGGGCCCTTCTGCTCGGGGCCGGCACGCTCGGCGTCCTCCTGGTCATAGCAGAGCCCGCCCTGTGGGCCGACCCGTTGGCCGGGACGGGAGTCCTCGCCGCTGCCGCCGTGATCCTCGCCGCTTGGGTGACCATCGAACTCCGGGCAGCCGCGCCGCTGGTCAACCTGCGGTTGCTCGGCCAGGGCCCCGTCTTCCGCGCGAACCTCGCAATGCTCATCGCCGGAATCGGCATGTACCTGCTGTTCAGCCTGCTCACCCGCTACGTGCAGACCCCGGAAGATGCCCACTACGGATTCGCTCTCCCGGGCGTCGCGGCAGGTGCCGCCCTGATCCCGTTCTCCCTTCTCGGCTTCGTCGCAGGCAAGATCATGCCCGGCCTGGCCGACCGCATCGCGCAACGATGGACCTACGCGATCTCCGTCGCCGCTGTCATCGCCGCCGCAGCACTCTTCGCCGCCGCCACGGGCTCGCTCGTCGCCGTCCTGACCGCAATGGCCATCCTCGGCTTCGGAGTCGGAGGCGTCTCCGCGGTCATGCCCAAACTCGTACTCGTCGACGTGCCCCACGCCGAAACCGCCAGCGTGCTCTCCATCAACCAGATCGTCCGCAGCATCGGCTTCAGCATGGGCAGCGCCCTCGCCGGCTTCCTCCTCGCCGCAGCAACCCCCACCGAAACCCTGCTCCCCGCACTGGACGGCTACATCTTTGCCGCACTTTGGGCGCTACCCCCACTCGCAGCAAGCGCACTCATCGTCGCCGGCAAACAACGCACCAACCGCCCCGCTCCCACGGCATCAACGTCCTGACCCACAACACCTAGGTGGCGTCTAGCGCTTCTGGCTCGGTAGCGCTTGAGGAGGGCGGTGATCTTCGCGTGGTCAGCGGCGCCGGTCAGCTCGTTCAGCAGGTTGTCCGGGCACAGCTCGTAGTGGTCGCCCCACCAGCGGCGCCCCTTGTCGTCCCAGATCCGGTGACCGCCCGGCACGCCCCTCGCCACGTACCTCCTCCTGCTCACTGCGGGCTCCGGCATGCGTCAACGTGCATGGGGATGCTGTCCTCGACGGCCATGTATACCCCCCTAAGGTATTGGCAGGGGCGCGATCTCCCGGAGGCGGATGGTGGCGCCTCGGGTGGATGTGATCATCGCGCCGACCGGGTTGCAAGCTATACCCCCGTAGGGTATACAGATCTCGCCAAGGGGCGGGAGCCGCTCGCCGGGCATCATCTTCAAGGGGAATGCGCATCATGGCTGATCACCCGGAAACCCACGACCACCACGGGCACGCGGATCACGGGCACGCTCATCACCGAGCACTCGAAGGACGTGCGCTGACCCGGTCCGCGATCTCGGCCACCCTGCACTGCCTGACCGGCTGCGCGATCGGCGAGGTGCTCGGCATGGTCATCGGCACCGCGCTGGGCCTGTCGAACGTGGCGACGATCGTGCTGGCCGTGGTGCTGGCGTTCCTGTTCGGCTACAGCCTGACGATCCTGCCCGTGCTGCGCTCGGGCCTGGCCTTCGGCGCCGCGCTCGGAGTCGCGCTCGCGGCCGACACGCTGTCCATCACCGTGATGGAGATCGTGGACAACCTGATCATGGTGGTCATCCCCGGCGCGATGGACGCGGGGCTCACCAGCCCGCTGTTCTGGGGCTCCCTGGTGGTCGCCCTGGCGATCGCATTCGTGCTGACGGTGCCGGTCAACCGGGTGCTGATCGCCCGCGGCAAGGGGCACGCGGTCGTGCACGAGTACCACCACTGATCGCGGCGGCCTGTCAGGGCAATTGGGCCGGTCGGGTGCCGAGGATGAAGAAATCCGCGCTGACGGGACGGGCGTATCCCGGGAGGAGCCGGTCGTGGCGCGTGCCGCACTGGAATCCGCCCGCGGCGAGCAGCGCCCGCGCGCGGTCCGCCGTCAGGCCCGCCCAGTGCGGCGTCGCGTGGCCGATCTGCGCGTAATCGCGCAGGAGTAGCCAGGGGAAGCGATGGTCGGCTCCGGGGCGCAGCGATGCGACGAGCCGGCGGAAGTCGTGCCGCCAGGTGTGCCAGAGCCCGTCGGCGAGCAGCAGGCCGCCGCCGGGGTTGATGATCCCGCGCCAGGCCCGCAGCGCGGCGACCGGATCGGGCAGCGTCCACAGGACGTAGCGCGAGGTCACGAGGTCGAACTTGGCGTCCAGCGTCGCGACGTCGTGGGCGCCGCAGGCGACGGTCCGCACCGCGATGCCTCGGCGTCGTGCCTTGGCACGGGCGTAGTGGAGCATCGTGCTGGAGGCGTCGACCGCGGTGACGTTGTGCCCGAGTTCGGCCAGCAGCGTCGAGAGGAATCCGGTTCCGGTGCCGACGTCGAGCACTTCGAGAGGCCTGTCGCGCCGGCCGAACATCTCGCCGAGGATCTTCTCGCAGGTCGCGCGCCACGCATCGCGTTTGTCCTGCGTGTAGGCCTGGTAGAAGCGGTCGTACGCCGGGGCCCGGCGATCCCAGTTGTCGCGGACCGCGCCGATCGCCGCTCGACGGTTGTTGCTCACCGGGACCGCCCTTCGGATCAGCGTTGTCTCGTGTCCGGAGTGTAGTTGCCAAGGGTTTGCAACAGCGGTTCGTCAGGTTCCTCCGCCTGTCGACGCCGCGCCGCAGCTCGCGCCGGGGAGGAGATCGCGCGCTATCGCCGTTCGCGGCCGGGTGAGCAGCTCGTGGGTGGCGGCGTGCTCGACGCGGCGGCCCGCTTCGAGCACGTGGATCTCGTCGGCGATGCCGGCGATCGCGGGCAGGTCGTGGCTGATCAGCACCAATCCGACGGCGGTGGTGCGGGCGGCTTCGGCGAGCAGGTCGAGCAGCTCCGCCTGGTTGATCAGGTCCTGGCCCGAGGTGATCTCGTCGCAGATCAACGCGGCGGGCCGGGCGAGCAGTGCCCGCGCCAGCGCCGCCCGCTGCAACTGCCCGCCGGACAGGGCCCCGGGCCGCCGAGCGGCCTGCGACGAGGTGAGCCCGAGCGCTTCGAGCATGCTCTCCGCCTCGGCCCGGGCCTGCTCGCCGCCGAGGCCGCGAGCGAATCGCGCGGTCCTGGCGATCTGGGCGGCGACGGGCCGGAACTCGTCGAAGGACGCCTGCGAGTTCTGGTGGACGTACTGCACCTGCGTCCGCTGCCGCCGGTCGCGGCGCTGGATGTCGGCGGCCAGCGGGACGCCGTCCAGCAGCACCTGCCCGGTGTCGGGCCGGGTCAACCCGGCGAGGCAGCGCGCGAGGGTGGTCTTGCCCGCCCCGGAGCGACCCACGATCGCGACGCACCGACCGGACGGCACGTGGAGGTCCACGTCGTCCAGCAACCGCTTGCCGTTCGCCGTCTTCCCGAGCCCGCGCGCGTGCAGCCCGGACGCCGGATCCGCGGCATGCGGAGTTCGGGGTTCGGTCGGCAGGCGGGGTTCCGCCGCGAGCAGGCTTCGGGTGTAGGCGTGGGCCGGCTCCTGCGGCAGCCGGCTCGCCGGGCCCCGCTCGACGATCCGCCCGTCCAGCAGGACGACGATCTCGTCGGCGAGCCGGCGGGCGAGCGTAAGGTCGTGGGTGAGCAGCACGGCGGCGGTGCCGCGGCCCGCGAGCCGGGTCAGCGCGGCGACGGTCTCGGACTTGGTGATGGCGTCCAGCCCGGTGGCCGGTTCGTCCAGGACGAGGACCTCGGGCCGGCCGATGAGCGCCTGGGCCAGGGCGACCCGTTGCTGCTGTCCGCCGGAGAGCTGGTGCGGGTAGCGGCGGAGGAACTGGGTCGGATCCAGCTGCGCGGCTTCCAGCGCTTCGGCGACCGCCGTCGCGCTCGCCTCGCGCGTGCCGTGCCGAACGGCGGCCAGCTCGTCCAGCACGCTGCCGATCCTGCGCACCGGGTTGAGCACTCCGGCGGGATGCTGCGGCAGGTAGCCGATCACGGTCGCGCGGGTCGCCCGGCGCCGCGCGGTGGGCAGCCCGAGCAGATCCGTCCCGCGCAGGTCGACCCGCCCGGCCAGCGCGATCCCGGCGTGGTGCTCGCCCTGCAACGCCAGCCCCAAGGTCGTCTTCCCGGCACCGGATTCGCCGATCACGACGGTGATCTCGCCGGGCCGGATGTCGAGGTCGATGCCGGTCAGCAGCCGGTGTTCGCCCGAGAGCGCTTGCAGCCCCTGCGCGCGGAGGATCGGTGTGCTCATCGGGTTGCGACCTCGTTCCGGCGCAGGAGCGCCTGATCGACCAGCAGATTGGTGCCCATGCAAAGCGACACCAGCAACAACGCCGGGACCAGTACGGCGAACGGTTGGAGGAAAAGGGCTTCCTTGTTGCGTTCGACCAGCACCGCCCAGTCGCTCGCGGACGGCGCCAGTCCGAGCCCCAGGAAGTTCGCCGACGCCAGCAGGTAGAGCACGAGGCTCAACCGGGTTCCGGCGTCGACGAGCACCGGCCCCAGCACGGCGCGCCCGAGGTAGCCGAGGTGGATCCGCCACCAGGGCTCGCCCTGCATCGTCATCGCCTCGACCGCCGCCCGGCAGCCGGGAGCCAGCGCGGCGCTGCGGACGATGCGCACCACGGCGGGGAGTTGCAGCACGGCGATGGCCACGATCAAGGTCGATACGCTGCGCCATCCGGCGGCGGCCAGCACCAGGAGCACGAGCAGGCCCGGCAGTGCGAGCACGAAGTCCAGAACGCGCAGCAGGAAGCCGTCGGCCCAGCGGCTGCGACGCCCGGCGACGAGCAGCGCCAGCGGCACGCCGAGCAGGTAGGCCAACACTAGCGACAGGCCGGTGAGCGCGACGATCGAGGCGCCGCCGCTGAGCGCGAGTGCGAGCACGTCCCGGCCGAGAACATCGGTTCCCAGCGGGAATTCGGGGCCGGGCGGCCGCAACGGCCCGGCGGCGGAGCGCACCGGACCGGCCAGTAGCGGCCCGATCAGCGCGACGAGCACCGGAACGCCCAGCAGCGCCGATCCGATGATGACGGCCAGGCCCAGGAATCGACGCGGACTCACGCGACCACCTCGCGTTGCGGGACGAGCCGCCGGGCGACGACGTCGGCGAACAGGTTGAGCGCGATCGTGGTGCCCGCGAACACCAGCGCATATCCCTGGACGGCGGGCAGATCGCGGGCCATGACCGCGCCGACGAACCCGGAACCCATTCCTGGCAAGGCGAAAACGGCCTCGACGACCACCACGCCGCCGAGCAGCCCGTCGACGGCCTGCGCGAGCTGCTGCACCGCGGGGCCGAGCGCATTGGGCAGCACGTGCCGGAGCACGACGGTGCGTTCGGTCAGGCCGTGCAGCCGCACGTGCATGGCGTACTCGGCGTTGTCGGCCTCCACGACCCCGATGCGGACCTGGCGCGCCAAGGCGCACAACTGCTTGCTCACCAGAACGCCCACCGGCAGGACGAGCACCGCGGGTTGCGCGGCGAGCGCCCAGCCCGACGCTCCGGCCGCGGTGGCCGGTAGCCAGCCGAGCTGGAGGGCGAACAGGGCGATGAGCAGGAGGGCGAGCGCGAACTCCGGGACCGAGTTGAGCGTGACGACCGCGCCGTTCAGCCCGCGATCGAGCAACGAACCCGGTCGCAAGCCGGTGCCGATGCCGACCGCCAGCGCCAGCGGGATCACCACCGCGAGCGCGAGCAGCGCCAACAGCGCCGTCGTGGCGAATCCCCGGGCGATCTGGTCGGAGACGGCGGTACCGGTCAGCAACGACGTGCCCAGATCGCCCTGCAGCACACCGGAAAGCCAGTCGGCGAAGCGCTCCCAGAGCGGCCGGTCCAGCCCCAGCCGCTCGCGGAGCGCGGCGACCTGCTCGTCGGTGGCGTGCTCGCCGAGGACGACGACGGCGGTGTCGCCGGGCAGGATCGACGTCAGGGCGAAGACGGTGACCGCCACCGCCGCGAGTTGCAGCGCGGCGATCACCAGCCGCCGAAACAGGAATCTCCCCATCAGCCAAGCGAGGCCCGGTCGAACCGCGCCCAGTCCAAGGAGTTGGGCGGGGCGGCCCGGATCCCGGACAGCGCGCCGCTGGCGGCGACATTCCAGTCGCTGAACCCCCACACCAGCAGGCCGCTGTTGTCCCTGGCGAGGCGCTGGGCGTCGGCGAGCAGCCGCGCCCGCTCCGCCTCGTCCGGAGTGCTCATCGCCTGCGAGAAGAGCGCATCGAACTCCGGCGACCGGTATCCGGTGTAGTTGTTGCTGCCCGCGTCGCCTCGCATGCGCTGCGCCATGAAGGTCGTCAACGGCAGGGGAGCGGTCCTGGTGTGGGCGGCGACGCCGGCGGTCTTGATGTCGGAGAAGTACGTCTCCGACGGCCTGACCCGCGGCGTGGCGCGCAGCCCGATCTCGCCCAGCTGCTCGCCGAGCAGCGTCGCCGCCGACTCGAAGTAGGGATCGGCGGCGCTGGTGAGCAGCTCGAACTCCAGCCCCTCCGCCCCGGCCTCCCGTAGCAGCGATCGGGCGAGGCCGAGATCCCGTTCGCGCTGCGGCAGGTCCTGCGGGTAGTACTTCAAACCCTTGCCGAACAGGTCGTTGCCGACCAGGCCGCGCCCGCTGAGCGCGACGTCGAGCAGCGTTCGGCGGTCCACACCGGACGCGATCGCCCGCACCAGCCGGGGATCGTGGAACGGCGCGCGATCGACCTTGAGCGCGACGGCCTGCATGGTGCCGCCGGGCGCGGCGAGCACCTCCGTCCGGTCGTCGTGCTGCAGCAGGCTCGCGGAGTTCGCGCTGATGTCGTGGGCGTAGTGCACCTGGCCTGACATCAGCGCGGCGACGCGGGCGCTTTCGTCGTTGATGGGAATGAATTCCA
The DNA here is from genome assembly GCF_040655595.1 of Saccharopolyspora sp. NPDC050389. Lineage (NCBI taxonomy): Bacteria > Bacillati > Actinomycetota > Actinomycetes > Pseudonocardiales > Pseudonocardiaceae > Saccharopolyspora > Saccharopolyspora sp. NPDC050389. The sequence continues at coordinate 60,994 of NZ_JBFAKG010000004.1, read as the reverse complement.
GCTCTGCGGGATTCGGGGCACCTTCCCAGTAGCCGTCGAACCGGGCGAACACGGCGGGCCTGCCGGGCTGGAACGAGGCGAACCGGAACGGGCCGGAACCGACCGGCGCGGCGAAATCCGTGGTTCCGGCCGGAACGATCTCGGTGGCGGGCGCGCCCCACGCCGAGGGGAATTCGAAGTTCGGCGCCCGCAGCACGAGTTCCAGCTCGCCGGCCGAACGCGCGCGGCTGGCGGTGAAGTCGACGGCGGCGAACTGCCACCGCGCCGGCGATGCCGTGGCGGGGTCGGCGATGCGGCGGTAGCTGTAGAGGACGTCGTCGGCGGTGACCGGCCGGTTGTCGTGGAACCGGGCGCTGCGTAACCGGATCAGCCACCGCTTTCCGGTCGCGTCGGGTTCCCACGACTCGGCCAGGCGCGGCACGACGCTCATGTCGTCGGCGTAGCCGACCAGCGTGTCGAACAGTGCTTTCGCCCGCGCCTGGTCGACGAACAGCGAGCTGGTGTGCGGGTCGAGCGATTCCTTCGCGCCCGACGTCGGGAACGCCACCCGCAGCCGTCCGTTCGAGCCGCCCGCGCCGCCGCAGGCGGTGAGCGAAGCGACCGCGAGCGCTCCCAACGCCCCCTTGAGCAGCTTCCGTCGATTGACGCCGGTCACCTTCGCGTCTCCTTCCCCTGATCCCGCGCCGGTTCGCCGGCGCGGTCGAGCAGTCCTCGTCGTTCCAGCAGGGCGGCACCGGCCCCGCCGAGCAGTCCCACTACAAGCAGGGCCAACCACGGCACCCACCGGATCGGCGCCTCGCCTGCGACGTCGAGCAGCGCGCCGACGACCCAGCTCACCGCCGCCGCGACCAGGCTCGACACCAGGTAGTAGAAGCCGTAGTACGTGCCCGCCAACCGCTCGCTGCCGACGATCGGCAGCAGTTCCATCGCGAACGGATTGGTGATCGCCATGCCGATGGTGAACACGACGGTCGTCAGCAGCACCGGAACGCACGCGAGCGCGACCACGCCCCAGCCCGGCTCACCCGCCGCGGGCGCGTCGAGCAGCGGGCTGCTCAGCAGCAAGGGCAGGAAGGACGCGCCCATGCACGCCAGCCCGATCGACACCGATCGCCCCGCGCTCCACCGCCGCCGGCACCACTGCGTGATCCGGACCTGCAACGCGATTCCGACGACGGTCGACACGACGAAGACGGCGGCCACGGCCTCGGTGAGCCCGGACACCCGCTGCGCCTCCAGCGGCAGCATCAGGTAGAGCTGGTTGTAGAGCCCGAAGTACGCCGACAGCGCCAAGGTGAACATCAGGAAGCGCCGGTTGGCGAAGACCTCGCGCCAGCTCCCGAGCACGCTGTGCTGCTGCGGCCCGTGTTCGCGCCGCGGCAGCACGACGATCTGGGCGAGCGTCAACACCGCGAAGGCGACGCACGCCACCAGCGCGATCAGCCGGAAGTCGAGGGCGAGCAACGCGGCGCCCAGCAACGGCCCGACGAGAGTGCCGGCGTGCGCGAAGACGTTGAACACGGCGAACGCCTCCGCGCGCCGATCCCCGGCCTCGTGCATGAGGTAGGTGCGCACGGCGGGGTTGAACAGGGCGCCCGCCAAGCCGGTGAGCACCGCGGCGGCGACCAGCCCGGGCAACGACGTGAACACGCCGAAGAGCCCGAAGGAAACCACCCGCAACGCGCATCCAGCGATGATCATCGGGCGGCACCCGAGCCGGTCCGAGGCGGTTCCGCCGACCAGGAACATGCCCTGCTGGCTGAGGTTTCGGATGCCGAGGACCAGCCCGATCATCGCCGCGCCGTACCCGAGGCCGGTCATGTGGGCGGCGAGGAACGGCAGCAGCATGTAGAAGCCGACGTTGATGCCGAACTGGTTGATCACCAGCAGCCGCGCGGCGGGCGACAGCCGCCGGAATCCGTCCAGGGTCATCGCTCGCCCTCCTCGGACACCGGGCAACCGGAGCCGTCGGCGCCGCGGTTGCGACACGGATCGACGACGCGGCGCGTCTTCATCCAGCCGGCGGATCCCGAGTCCACTTCGGACGGTTCGGTGGCCGTGGGCACCAGGCCGTGGTCGAGGTGGTACTGGTCGTCGTAGATCGTCTGCCATTGACTTCCTCTCCGGCGTGAACGCCGGAGATTCCTACTGCGTCTGTCGGCGCGGGCGTCGCGCCGACAGGTCACCTCGGTGGGTTCCTGCTTCACCGCGCTGAGCCCCCACCTGCGTGGGTGGTCTTACCTGCGCTCCACAGGCTGTCACCGCCAGTCCGGCGGCCTTCGCGACGTTCACCGCCGCATTGATGTCCCGGTCCAGCCACACCCCGCATGAGCCGCACTGCCACGTGCGCACGTGCAATGGTTTGGGGCCGTCTTTGGTGCCGCAGGCCGAGCAGGTTTGCGAGGTGGGTTCGAAACGGCCGATGCGGATCACCTGCCGACCGTGCAGGGCGGCTTTGTATTCCAGCATCGCGACGAATCCGGACCATCCGGCGTCGTGCACGGACTTCGCCAACATGGTGCGCGCCAACCCGTTCACTGCCAGATTTTCCACTGCGATCGCTTGGTTCTCGCGGATCAACTGGGTGGAGAGCTGGTGGTGGAATTCTCGGCGAGCGTCAGCTACCCGCGCGTGGGCGCGAGCGAGCTTGGTCCGTTCCTTCTCCCGGTTGGCCGATCCTTTCTCCTTGCGGGACACGGCACGTTGTGCCCGCTTGAGCTTCTTCTCCGCCTTCCGCAGAAACCTTGGCGATGTGATTTTGCGGCCGTCCGAGGTCACCGCGAAGTGCTTCAAGCCCAGGTCAATCCCGACCTCCGGTGCGGAGCCGCTGATCGGTTCCGGCCTGGTGTCGACCACAAACGAGGCGAAATACCTTCCGGAAGCGTCCCTGATGACCGTCACCGATGAGGGCTTCGACGGCAGTGTCCGGGACCAGGTGACGGGGATGTCGCCGATCTTCGGTAACCGGAGCCTCCCGCCAGGGGTGATGGACCAGCGGGCGTTGGCGGTGAACCGGATCGCCTGCCTGCGGTCTCGGCGGGTTTTGAACCTCGGTGCGCCCATCTTCCGGCCCGCTCGTTTACCTGACAGCGAATCGAAGAAGTTGCGGAATGCCTGGTCGCAGTCTCGAAGCGCTTGTTGAAGCACGACGGTCGACACTTCGGATAACCAGGCGCGTTCAGGGGTGTTCTTCGCATCGGTGATCAGCCGCTTCGACAACTCACCCGCACTCGGGGCTTTCTCACCTGCCTCGTGCGCTGCGTTTCGTGCTCGTACAGCGTCGTTGTACACCACCCGAGCGCACCCGAACGCACGGGCCAGCAGGGCTTGCTGGCCTTGCGTTGGGTAGAGGCGGAAGGAGTACCGCAGCTGCACACCAAGATCGTATGACCTCGGTTTATCAGATCAACACTGCGCCGAAGCTGGACCGCCACTACTGGCGCGCTGAGCGGCTGTGGTCCGGCTCTTACTTCGCCGGTTCCGTGGGCAGCGCTCCGATCAGCGTGCTGCGCCAGTACATCGAATCCCAAGCACGTCCGGTTTAGGCCTGCCCAGCCCTTGGCGGGCTTCGCGGAGTGGGCCTTCGCCACCGCCCTGAAGGGTGGCGCACTGGCCCATATCGCAGCGCCGAATGCGTTCCAGGCACGCAGAGTTCCAAGGGGGAAGCAAGGGTGTCTCCACGCAGGTGTCAGCGGGCGAACAGAGCAGGGCTGGTTATGCCGGTGCTGCTGAACTGCTGTTTTCGGACACCTGGTGGAATCGGGGACTCGGCCGGTCTTAGCGTGGCAGGGGCGGGTGGCGACGACGCGCGCGGCGCGGTGCTGCACCTTCAGTACCTCCTCCGGGGCTCCGCGACCCCGTACGAATCGGTACGACGGCGTCAGTCTCCTGACTCGTGGATCATCGCTACCCGCTCGCCTTCCCACCGCTTGGTGCGGCAGTGGCATCGGTGGCGGTAGCTCCCCATTCACAGTGGCGGGACCGTGCCGGATTCACACCGGCTTCCTGCGCGCCGTCGCATGAACAACAACGCTGACGCTTGCACCAGACGAGCCGGGTGTCAAGACACCGAACCCAAGATCACCTCCAGTGCCGCAGGACGCGACGTGTGAGACGCCCTCGGCCGAGACTCGGCCAAGGGCGCCTCTCGTCCCGCCTGATGGTGGTCAGGATTGTCCTTAGTGGACATGCCATCGGCGCCGGCCGGCCGGCTCAGCGCGCCAAGCGCCCGAGCAGGGCGGCCGCGATGCTGATCATGATGCCGGCGGAGACGACCAGGACGCCGAAGTCCAACGCCAGGTGCGCCGGCGTGCCGATCAGCAGGCCGCGCAGCGCGTCGACCTCGTAGCCGAGCGGGTTCGCGTAGTTGGCCACCTTCAGCCACTCGGGCATCAGGTCGACCGGGTACAGGGCGTTGGAGGCGAAGAACAGCGGCATGGTGATCGCCTGCCCGATGCCCATCAGCCGGTCCCGGGACAGCACCAGCCCGGCGATCGTGATGGACAGGCAGCAGAAGAACGCCGAGCCGAGGATCACCACGACGGCCATCGCGAGCAGGTTCACCGGGTTCGTGGTGAGGCCGACGCCCAGCAGCGCCGCCAGCACCAGCACCACGAGCGCCTGCACCAGCGCGCGCACCCCGGCGGCGAATGCCTTGCCGGTCACCAGCGCGACCCGCGGCGTGGGCGTGACCAGCAGCTTCGCCAGCACGCCCGCGTCCCGCTCCCAGATGATCTGGATGCCGTAGAAGATCGCGATGAACAGCGCCGACTGAGCCAGGATTCCCGGCGCGAGGAAGTCGAGGTAGGGGACGTTCCCGGTGGGGATCGCGCGCAGCCCGGTGAACACCTGGCCGAAGATCAGCAGCCACAGCGCGGGCTGCACGGCCCTGGTGAGCAGCTCGGCCCGGTCGTGCCGCAGCTTCTGCAGCTCCACCAGGCACATCGCCGCCACCCGCGCCGCCACCAGGCCCGGCGGGCTGCGCCGCACCGGTTCAACCGAGGCGGCCGGAGGTGCGTCGAGTCGCGCGGACATCTCGCATCCCTTCTCCCGTTTCCTCGAAGGTATCGTCGGTGATCGTCCGGAAGACGTCGTCGAGCGTGGCGTCCGGTCCCACGGCCGCCTTGAGCTCGGCGGGGGTTCCCCGGGCCCGGATCCGCCCGCGGTGCATCAGGGCGAGCCGCTCGCAGTGCTGATCGGCCTCGTCCATGTAGTGCGTCGTGACCAGCACGGTCATCCCGGTCTCGGCACGGATCTCGGCGATCCGGTCCCACACGCTCTCCCGGCCGATGGGATCCAGGCCGATCGTCGGTTCGTCCAGCACGAGCAGCCTCGGCCCGCTGACCAGCGCCTGCGCGAGTTCGAGGCGGCGCACCATGCCGCCCGAATAGGTGTTGGCCAGGCGCTCGGCGACGGCGGCGAGCCCGACGGCGGCCAGCGCGGCGCGCACCGCGGATCGCCGCTGCGCGCGCGGAACGTCGAAGAGCCGGGCGAACAGCGCGACGTTCTCCTGCCCGGTCAGCGATCCGTCGGCCGAAAGCTGTTGCGGCACGTACCCGATCAGCCGCGCGCCGCCAGCTTGTGGCGCGCCACATCGACGCCGAAGATCTCGACGGCGCCCGCCGCGGTGGGCAGCAGGGTGGTGATCGCCCGGATCGTGGTGGTCTTGCCCGCGCCGTTGGGGCCCAGCAGGCCGAACACCTCGCCGGGCCGGACGTCGAGGTCAATCCCGTCGACCGCGACCTGCTCGCCGAACGACTGCCGCAGGCCCCTGCATCGCACGGCCATCTCGGTCATCCGCGCCACCTCCTTCCACTGCCCGCACCAACGCGTTCAACCCGCGCAGGGCATCGGCGACCGCCTTTTGATCCACTTTGGACAGATTGGCGAGGGCGCCGCCGACGAGGCGGGTCCGCGCGTGCCGCCAGGCGGCGATCCGATGCGCGGCGGCGTCGGTCAGGTGCAGCCGGATCGCGCGGCGATCGGCCGGATCGGTCTCGCGGCGCAGCAGGCCGACCCGGGCGAGCTGATTGACCAAGGTGCTCACGGAGTTCGGCGCCATGCGCAGCTGGAGCGCGGCACCGGCCACGCTGACGCCGGGCTGCTGCTCGACGACCTGCAGCAACTCGACCTGAGCGCCTCGCAGGTTCGGCATCGCCAACTCGGCGCGAAGGCTGCGCCGCACGACCCGCCGCAGCGCCGCGATCACGGTCATCAGCTCGTCGGCGACGATCTGCGCGTCCACATCGCCCACCTGTCAACGTTACCTCTCATTGCGAGGTATCGGCCGATCATCGCGGGACGCGAGATGCAGGAGCGGCACGGTGTGCCGCAGGGGGAGGGGTTTCCGCTGGGCACGGGGCCGTGAGTCTTTTGGGTCTGTTATTGAGGCCGCAAAAGACACAGCCCGGGGGGGCGCGAGAGCGGCGGTGGGGGGGGGGGTGGGGGTCTCCGGGCGCGCGGCGGCTTTTTTTTTTCCGCAACATCACCCCCCCACAACACCCCCCACGGCCGGGTGGTTCAGCTCGCGGTCAGGCTCCACTGCTGCGCCGGGTTCTCCGGTTCGCAGGGGAACAGCCGCACGTCCGATCCGCTCAGGTGGCCCAGGCAGCTGTTGGTGGCCATGTGGTGCAGCAGGCTGCCCTCGTCGGCGGCTTCAACGCGCCACTGCTGGGTCGCGTCGTAGGAGTCGCACGGCATCAGACGCACGTACGGGCCGCCGCCATGTCCCATACAGCTGTTCGTGCGGTCGATCCGGATCAGCTCGGAGTGGCCGAGGTACTCGCGCGACCAGTCCTGCTTCGGGTCGTTCGAGTTGCAGTCGGTCAACGTGATCGCGTAGCCGTCCGGGCTCTGCAGGCACGCACCCGCCGCCACGTTGCTGAACGACGCCTCCAGGGAAGCGGGGTCGGCTGCCGCGAGCGGCAGTGCGGCCGATCCGCTCAGGCACAGTGCGCCCAGGGTCGCCAGGGTCCAGTGGCTCGCTTTTCGCAATGAACTCACCTCGTAGAATCGCGTAGTAGATTCACGTAGCACGTGCCTTTTCGAGCACGTGCGTCACCGAGTTCACTGCGATCTCACCGAAAAGCCCGCAATTCACACCACTGTGGGCGAGGAGTGGCCCGCGGCCCGGGAACCGGGTACGACCGGCGCGGCGCCAGGTCGCCGGCCGGTCGTACCCGCGGTCAGCCGAGGGCGCCGAGGACCTTGTTGACGATGGTGTCGGTCGCGAGGCCGTAGCGTTCGTGCAGCGTCGGCAGGGCGCCGGCGTCCAGGAAGGCGTCGGGCAGCGCGATCGGCACGATCCGCTTGCCCAGCCCGCGGCTCACCACTGCCGAGGCGACGGTCTCGAACAGCCCGCCCACCACGGTGTGGTTCTCCAGCGTCACCACGAGCCGATCCGAGTCCACTTCGGACAGAACAGTGTCGGCGTCGAACGGCTTGATGGTCGGCGTGTGCACCACGGCGACGTCGACCCGGTGCTTCGCGAGCTCCTCCGCGGCCTGCAGCGCCCGCATCGTCATCAGTCCACTTGAGACGAACACGACATCCGAGCCGCCGCGCAGCACCGCCGCCTTGCCGAGGCGGAACGAGTAGTCGTACTCGTCCAGCACGGTCGGCACCTTGCCACGCAGCAGTCGCAGGTACGTCGGCCCTTCGGCGGCGGCCAGCTGCGGCACGGCCTGCTCGATGTCCACCGCGTCGCACGGGTCGACGATGGTGAGGTTCGGCATGCCGCGGAAGATCGCCACGTCCTCGGTCGCCTGGTGGCTGGGCCCGTAGCCGGTCGTCAGGCCCGGAAGCCCGCCGACGATGTTGACGTTGAGGTTCGGCTCGGCGATGTCCAGGCAGAGGAAGTCGTAGGCGCGCCGGGCGGCGAAGACGCTGTAGGTCGACGCGAACGGCACGAGCCCGACCTCCGCCATCCCGGCCGCCGCGCCGAGCAGCAGCTGCTCGGCCATGCCCATCTGGAAGAACCGGTCGGGGTGGGCCTCGGCGAACACGTGCATGTCGGTGTACTTGCCGAGGTCGGCGGTCAGGCCGACGATCCGGTCGTCCGCCTCGGCGAGCGCGGCCAGCGCGTGGCCGAATGGGGCGCTGGTGGTCCGCTGCCCGGGGTCGGCGAACGAGGCGATCATCGCGGAGGTGGTCAGCCGCTTCGGTGTCGTGGCGGTCATCGTGTCTGCTCTCCCGGGTGATTCTCGGTCAGCTGTTCGCGGCACAGCTGCCACTCGTGCTCCTCGATCCGCATGAAGTGGGCCTTCTCCCTGGCCTCCAGCAGCGGGACACCGCGCCCGATCCTGGTGTCGCAGAGGATCACCGCCGGCTCGCCGACGGGCGCCGATCGCTGCGCGGCGGCGTCGAACGCCCGCAACAGCGCCGGCACGTCGTTGCCGTCGACGCGCTGGGTGAACCAGCCTGCCGCGGCCCACTTCTCCTCGGCGGGCTCGATGCCCAGCACGCCCTTCGTGGGCCCGTCCGCCTGCAGGGCGTTCATGTCCACGATGGCCAGGATCCGGCCGAGCCGGTGGTGGGCGGCGCCCACCGCGGCTTCCCAGGTGGAGCCCTCGTCCAGCTCGCCGTCGGACAGGAAGTTGACGATGCGGGGCTGCTCGCCCCGCAGCCGGGTGCCGAGCGCCATGCCGACCGCGACGGTGAGGCCGTGCCCGAGCGACCCGCCGGAGATCTCCATGCCGGGCGTGTAGGAGGCCATGCCGGACATCGGCAGGCGGGAGCCGTCGGAGCCGTAGGTCTCCAGCTCGTCGACCGGGATGGTGCCGGCCTCGGCGAGGGCGGCGTACAGGGCGATGGCGTAGTGGCCGGTGGACAGCAGGAACCGGTCCCGCTCCGGCCAGTGCGGGTCGTCGGCCCGGAAGCGCAGCTGGTCGACGTAGACCGCGGCGAGGACGTCGGCGACGCCCAGCGCCTGCCCGACGTATCCCTGGCCCTGCACCTGGCCCATGTCCAGGACGTGGTGCCGCATGCGGAAGGCCGCCGCACGCACCCGGTCGGCGCGCGCCGTCAGGTCGCTGCCGGTGGCAATCGTCATCGTGTTCCTCTCGGGCAGTGGAGGCGGTCTCGGAGACTGTTGGTGAAGTCGGTTCTGTCTTTGAAGCGGCGAAGCCGCTTAGCCCGCCCTGGCAACTTGCACCGCCGCGGGTTCTCAGGTGTCTTTTCGCAAGGACAGCGCCGACGTAGTGAATTGGTCATTCATGACATCGGGGATCCCACAGCGAGAAGGCGACCGTAATTCCCGCAGGGGGGCCGCCACCCGCACCGCCACGCAAGACGAGTCTGGAAACAGGCTTCTCAGTGCGCGGCGGCGGGTCGGGGATCGTCGTTCTCCGCGCTGCGGCGGAGCGCTTCCTGGCGCTCCCGCTTGCCGAAGGTCTCGCGGGTCACCAACGCGGCGACCAGGCCGAGGACCGAGTAGGCGAGGAACAGCAGGGCGGGGCCCATCCAGCCGAGCGCGAGGAACAGCAGGGTGGTGACGAACGGCGTGAAACCGGAGATCATCGCCGAGATCTGGTAGGCCAGCGAGGCGCCCGAGGAGCGGGTCTTCGCCTGGAACAGCTCCGGGAACCACGCGCCCTGCGAGCCGGCCAGCGCGTTCTGGCAGACGCCGTAGGAGATGGCCACGGTGGCGATGATCGCCAGCACCGATCCCGTGTTGACGAGCAGGAACATCGGGATCGCCCAGGCCGCGCCGAAGAGGCAGACCCAGATGTACACCGGGCGCCGCCCGACCCGATCGGTCAGCCCGCCCCAGGCGATCGTGGCGAAGATGCCGATCGCCGAGGCGATGCACAGCGACAGGATCGTCTCGCCGCTGGTGGCCAGCTTCTCCGACTTCAGGTAGGAGATCATGTAGGTGATGGCCACGGCGTAGCCCGCGGTTTCGGCGATGCGCAGTCCGATGCCGCGCAGCAGGTTCCGCCAGTCGTCCTTGATGACCTCGACGATCGGCGACTTGACGATCTCGCCGCTGTCCCGGACGTCCTCGAACACCGGCGACTCGGGCACCTTCGACCGCACGATCAGCCCGATGATCACCAGCAGCAGGCTGGCCAGGAACGGCACACGCCACGCCCAGTCGCCGGGCAGCGCGACCGAGCCGAGGAAGACGAGGTTGGCCAGCAGCAGCCCGATCGGGAAGCCGGCCTGCACGATGCCGGTGTACGCGCCCTTGCGCAGCCACGGGGCGTGTTCGTAGGTCATGAGGATCGCCCCGCCCCATTCGGCGCCGTAGGCGACGCCCTGGATGATCCGCACGGTGACCAGCAGCGCCGGGGCGAGCACGCCGACCTGCGCGTAGGTGGGCAGCAGGCCGATGGCGAAGGTGGCCAGGCCCATCACGATCAGCGAGGCGACCAGCACGGGCTTGCGGCCGATCCGGTCGCCGAGGTGGCCGCCGATGACGCCGCCGAGCGGCCGGGCGACGAAACCGACGCCGAGCGTCGCGAAGGCCGACAGCGTCCCGACGATCGGTGAGGCGTTCGGGAAGAACGCGGGGCCGAAGTAGAGGGCCGCGGCGGTGCCGAAACCGATGAAGTCGTAACTCTCGATCACGGCGCCCGCGGTCGATCCCCACGCCACCCGTCGCACGTCCGGTGTGCCGTGCACCGGCCCGCTAATGCGCAGCGGTTCCGCGCTCATCACTCACCTCTTCATTGGGGTAGTTCGACGTTGTCGACATCGGCTCCGCCGTGTCAACACTGCGGGAGATATTCAGCTCTCATCGCTCGTTTGTCAACAGTGATCTGCCATGTAAAACCGCTGCCACTAGCAGTAATCCCCGACTTTGATTGGCTGCTCTTGTCTGTTGACAGGGCGCTGTTAACATCTCCGCATTCGTTGCTTGAGGAGGAACCTTGTCGGACCGGTGGCCCGGGTGCTCGTCCATCAGCTTTCGCCACCTCGGATTGTCCGAGGCGCTAGGCGTGATCGCGGGATGCGGCTTCGCCGAGATCGATCTCGGCGCGCTGCCCGGCGTGTGCGACCACGTGCCCTACGAGCTGACCGAAGCCGCCGTGGCCGAGGTGGTGTCGACAGTGCGGGCGGGCGGCCTCGCGGTCCGATCGGTCAACGGTGACATCGGTGACCTGAACCGAGTGCTCGACCCGAGCGCCGCCCAGGAGCGGGAGACGCACCTGCGCCGCCTGCTTGACCTGACCGCGGGCTGCGGCGCGGATGCGCTGGTGCTGCCGTGCGGCGCCCAGTCGCACGAGCCGGAGACCGGCCTGGATGCCGACCTGGATCGCGTCGCGGGCGAGCTCGCGCGGGCCGCCGAGCTCGCAAGCGCCCACGGTGTGGCGATCTGGGTCGAGGCGCCGCACTTCTTCCGCCTGTGCGCCGACGTCGACCTGGCCGCGAAGCTGATCGAGAGGCTGGATCCGGCGGTGGGCGTCGTGCTGGACACCAGCCACATCGTGGCTTCCGGCGGCGACCCGGCCGCCTTCGCGCACCGGTTCGGGCAGCGGATTGCCCACGTGCACCTCAGGGACGCCGTCCCCGGCGGGATCAACCACAGCATCGGCAACGGCGTGGTCGATTTCCCCGCCGCGTTCGAGGCGCTGCGTTCCGTCGGCTACGGCGGGTCGTTCGCGCTCGAACTCGAAACCCGCGATGTCACCGACGACGAACGGCCCGCCGCGGCGGTACGCGCCGCCGAATACATCGCGACCCTGCTCTGAAACGTCGACCGAAGGAGAACCAGGAGTGACCAGCATCCAGCGCACGGCGGTGGTTACGGGCGCGGCCGCGCCGCGAGGCATCGGGAAGGCCGCAGCCCTGCGGTACGCCCGCCAGGGATGGGCCGTCGTGGTGCTCGACCTCGACGAACCGGCCGCGAAGGCCGCCGCCGAAGACATCGCCGCGCAGACCGGCGCGACGGTCTTCGCGCACGGCATCGACGTCGCCGACGAGCCGTCGGTGCAGGCCGCCTACGACGCGGTGCGGGCCGAGGTGGCCGCCGGCCGGCTGTCCGCGGTCGGGGCGCTGGCCAACATCGCGGGCATCACCTCGCCGGTGCCGTTCCTGGAGACCACCCTCGACTTGTGGAACAAGGTGCTGGCGGTCAACGCGACCGGCACCTACCTGGTCACCAAGGCGTTCCTGCCGGACCTGATCGAGGCGGGCTGGGGGCGCATCGTCAACATGTCGTCGGTGTCGGCCCAGCAGGGCGGGGGAGTGTTCGGCAAGACGCCGTACTGCGCCGCGAAGGCCGCCATCCTCGGGTTCACCAAGTCGCTGGCCAAGGAGCTCGGCGCGGCCGGGATCACCGTCAACGCAGTCGCGCCGGGCGCGGTGGACACCGACATCCGGGCGGACGCGACCACTCCGGAGCTGGAGGACGCCATCACCAGCGGCATCCCGATCGGCCGTCAGGCCACAGTGGACGACGTGGCCGCGGTGATCACCTGGCTGTCCACCGACGACGCCGGCTACCTGCAGGGCACCACGATCGACATCAACGGCGGATCGTTCCTCCACTGAGGACGGATGGGTTGGCATGACGTATCTGTGGGACGACCCGGCGACGTTCGCCGACGACGCGCTGGCCGGGTTCTGCGAGCTGCACGCCGACCTGGTGCGGCAGGTGCCGGGCGGCGCGGTGCGGCGGGCCCGGCCGCAGCGGCCGAAGGTCGCGGTGCTGCCCGGCGGCGGCTCCGGCCACTACCCGGCCTTCTACGGGATCATCGGCCCCGGCCTCGCGGACGGGGCGGTCAGCGGCAACCTGTTCACGTCGCCGTCCGCGCAGGACGCCTACTCGGTGGCGATGGCCGCGCAGTCCGGTGCCGGGGTGGTGTTCAGCTACGGCAACTACGCCGGCGACGTGATGAACTTCGGCCTGGCCACCGACCGGCTGCGGGCCGAGGGCATCGCCGTCGACAACGTGGTGGTCACCGATGACATCGCCAGCGCTCCGGCGGAGGAGGCGGAGCGGCGGCGCGGGATCGCCGGTGACTTCACGGTCTTCAAGATGATGGGCGCGGCCGCCGAAGAGGGCATGGACCTCGCCGGAGTCGTGCGGGTGGGCCGGAAGGCCAACGAGCGCACGCGCACGATCGGCACCGCGTTCGCCGGATGCACCTTCCCCGGCGCGCCCGAGCCGCTGTTCAGCGTGCCGGACGGGCAGATGGGCCTGGGGCTGGGAATCCACGGCGAGCCCGGCCTTCGGGACGTGCCGCTGCCCTCGGCCGGGGAACTCGCGGCCGACTTCGTGCGCAGGCTCCTGGCGGAGAAGCCCGCGAACGCGGGGGAGCGCGTGGCCGTGCTGCTCAACGGCCTCGGCGCGGTCAAGCAGGAGGAACTGCTTGTGCTGTGGCGGCCGGTGGCCGCGCTGCTGCGCGAGTCGGGGCACGTCCCGGTGCTGCCCGAGGTGGGCGAGCTCGTGACGAGCCTCGACATGGCGGGCGTGTCGCTCACCATGACCTGGCTGGACGACGAGCTCGAACGTCTGTGGACGGCTCCGGCGTGGACGCCGGCGTTCCGGCGCGGCCGAACGGCCGGCGAGCCGCAGGCGCCGGTTGAGCCCGCGGCGAGCGAGCCGCAGACGGCCGAGCGGGTGTACTCACCCGCCTCCGCCGAGTCTCGCCGGCTCGCCGAACACGTGCTCGTGGCGCTGCGTCAGGTGGCTTCGGCGCTGGGCGAAGAGGAAAGCGAGCTCGGTGCCATCGACGCCGTGGCGGGCGACGGCGACCACGGCCGCGGCATGGTCCGCGGCATCGGCGCTGCGCTGGCCGCCGCAGAGGAAGCCCAGCGGGCCGGAGCAGGGGCGGGGGACTGCCTCGCCGCCGCCGGGGACGGCTGGGCGGCACGCGCGGGTGGCACGTCCGGCGTCCTGTGGGGTGCCGGGCTGCGGGCCGCCGGCGAAGTCCTCGCCGACCACGGCGGCAGCGCGGAAATCGCGGCCAAGGCGGTGGATGCGCTGGCCGCGCGCATCGCGACGCTCGGCGGCGCGGCGGTCGGCGACAAGACGCTGGTTGACGCGCTGGAACCGTTCCGGGCCGAACTGCTGTCGGCGGTCGCCGCTGATGTTTCGGCAGCTGCCGCGTGGTCGCGCGCGGCGGAAGCGGCCGACCTGGCGGCCCGGAACACCGCACAACTGGTGCCGCGCAAGGGACGGGCGCGGCCGCTGGCCGAGCGCAGCGTCGGCACGCCCGATCCCGGTGCGGTGTCGATGGCCCTGATCGCCCGGACGATCGCCGACTACCTGACGGGAGAACTCCGATGACGTACCGGATCGCGATCGGCTGCGACGACGCCGGGCTGGACTTCAAGGAACGCCTCGCCGCCGACCTGCGCGCCGATCCCAGGGTGAGTGAGGTGATCGACCTCGGCGTGCACCGCGATGCCGAGGACGTGCACCGCCCGTACCCGGAGATCGGCCTGGCGGCGGGCGAAGCCGTGCGCGCGGGCACCGCCGACCGGGCCCTGCTCGTCTGCGGCACCGGCATCGGGATGGCGCTGTCGGCCAACAAGGTGCCGGGCGTGCGGGCCACCACCGCCCACGACTCGTACTCGGTGGAGCGGTCCGTGCTGTCCAACAACTGCCAGGTGCTGACCGTCGGGCAGCGGGTGGTGGGGCTCGAACTGGCCCGCCGGCTGGTGCGCGAATGGCTCGGTTACGAGTTCGACCACCGATCGCCCAGCGCGGCGAAGGTAGAGTTGATTGCCGAGTACGAACGGTGCTGAGCGCCGTCGGAGGCGCGGAACCGAGGAGGCTGCGAGTGGTGAGCCGTCAGGCGCAGGCAGGCCGGAACCTCCGGCAGATGGCCGTCGACGCCCTGCGGAAGGCGATCACCACCGGCACGTTCCCGCCGGGCACTCACCTCGGCGAGGTGCAGGTGTCCGATCAGCTCGGCATCAGCCGCGGCACGCTGCGCGAGGCGCTGCGCGAACTGCAGCAGGAGGGCCTGGTCTCCTACGGCGATCGCGGCCGGGTCACGGTCCGGCAGATCGACGAGAAGGACATCATCAACACCTTCACCGTCCGGGCCGCGCTGGAGGCGGTGGCCGGTGAAACGCTGGCCTCCGGCTACTACCGGGAACAGCACTGCCGCAGCCTGCGCGCCGCCGTCGACGACATGGCGGCGGCCGCGCAGGTCTCGCTGGAAGCGCAGATCGAGGCGGACCTCGCCTTCCACGAGCTGCTGTGCGAGCTCACCGGAAACGACGCGCTGCTGCGGTCGTGGAAGTTGCTGGAAGGCTCGATCCGCATGTGCATCATGTACCGCGGCCTGGAACGGGCGCTGACCAACATGAGCGCCGACCGTCACCTGGAGATCGTCACGGCAATCGAATCGGGAGACCCGGTGAAGACGCAAACTGTGATCCAGGACCACATGGTGGCAACGGCGCAGGCACTGCTGTTCGGAACGGTCCGAAGCCGCAGGCCGATCAACATCCTGGGCGAAGCCCCACCAGCAGAGCCGGAAGAACGGCCCGAGAAGCACGCCTGACGAACGCCCGGCCCGGCCGGGCGTTCGCTTTTCCAGCGACGTCCATTGTGGACCAGCTGTCGGTGTCGTGAACGCCGGATCGTGCAGAGGCGCCCTAGCCGTGGACAGCGCGCGGGAGGTCCGCTTCCTGGTGAGCGAGTCGGACCTCGGCGATGGTGAGTAGTTGGAGCGCGACCTCGTGAACACCTCGCTGGAGAAGTCCGTGATCGTCTACAACACGTGCCGACAGCTGCCGGGACCGCTCCTGCGCCCCGCTGACCACCGGGCCAGGTATTGCGGGCTGGGTTGTTGGGTACCAGGGGTGTGATGGGCGCGTCGAGGGGGCGGCGCGATCGGTGCTCGCCTGCTCGTGGTTCTCCCCGGTGCCCGTTGCCGCGTGGAGGTGGTCGATGGCAACGCCCTCTTCGAAGCTCCGGGTCACCCGGCGCGTTTACGCGCTGGGGTCGCTGGCGGCGATCCTGTTCGGCTACGACAACGGGATCATCTCCGCCGCCATCCTGTTCATCCCGCACGAGCTGCCGCTCACTCCGCTGCTCAAGGGCGCCGTCGTCAGCTCGACCGTCGTCGGGGCGATGGTGGGGGCCCTGGGCAGCGGGCCGGTGGCCGACCGGCTCGGACGGCAGCGCGTCCTGCTCGCCGCCGGGGTCGTGTTCACCATCGGCGCGCTCGGTGCCGGTGTGGCGCCGACGGTCGCCTTGCTGGTGCTGTTCCGGTTCGTCATCGGGATCGGCATCGGCATCGCTTCGGTGGTGGTTCCGCTCTACCTGGCCGAGATGGCGCCGGCCGGGGAGCGCGGCGCGGTCACCTCGCTGAACCAGTACATGATCATCGTGGGCACGGCGCTGGCCGCCGCCACCGGTTACGGGCTGGCCTTCGTCGCCTCGTGGCGGTGGATGATCCTCATCGGCGCGTTCCCCGCGGTCGTGCTGGTCCTGGGGCTGCTGGCCGCGCCGGACACGCCCCGGTCGCTGGTGCGGCGGGGACGCCCGGAGCAGGCGCGCGCGCTGCTGGTCGGCCTGCGCGGCGATCCGGCCGCCGCCGACCGGGAGCTCGCCGAGATCACCGAGCTCGAACGCCAGCAGCGGGACGCCCGGCTCGGCGCCCGCATGTCCGCGCCCTGGGTGCGCCGCCTGTTGTTGCTGGGCGCGATGCTCGCCGTGTTCCAGCAGATCACCGGCATCAACACGATCGTCTACTACGCGCCCAGCGTCCTCACGACCTTCGGCGTCTCCGAGGTCACCGCGCTGCTGTTCACGTTCCTCAACGGGCTGCTGAACATCCTGACGATCGCGCTCGTCGTGCGGGCCAAGGTCGTGGACCGCAGGGGCCGCAAACCCGTCCTGCTCGCCGGGCTGGTCGGCATGTCGGTGAGCCTGTTCGCGGTCGGTGTGGCGGCGCTGGTGCTGCCCGCAGAGTCCCCGGCGCTGTTCGGGATCGCCGTCGCCGCCTTCGTCGTGTTCACCAACACCTTCTCGGCCACCTGGGGGCCGGTGCTGTGGGTGGTGCTGGCGGAGATCTTCCCGCTGGCGATCCGCGGCGCGGCGATGGCCGTCGCCACGCTGTTCAACTGGCTCACCGACTTCTTCGTCTCGCTGACCTTCCCCACCTTCACTTCGCTGGTGGGCGCCGGGGTGGTGTTCATCGCCTACGCCGCCGCGGGCGTGATCGTCTTCCCGATCGTCTGGTGGGTCATGCCGGAAACCAAGCAGCGGAGCCTGGAATCGCTGGAGCGGGCGTTCCGGAAGGGCACCCGGTTCCGGCCGGAGGATTGAGGTGGACCGGCGCCAGTTCGTGAAGCTCTCGCTCGCGGGCGCGGGCGGGGTGCTCCTCGGCGGCGTGCCGCGCGTCGGCGAGGCGGCCGAAGGCCTGACCGTCGCCGATCCGGCCAGCGCGTTCTTCGCGACCGCGTTCACCGAGTACGCCGCCACCGTCAGCACCGACAGCACCGGCGACCTGTGGCCGACCTGCTGGGCGGACGACGACTACGTCTACACCGCCAACGGCGACGGTCAGGGATTCGGCGACGAGCCGATGGCGGCCATCGTGGTGAACCGGATCGCCGGAACACCCGAAACCGGCCTGCGCGGCGAACGGCTGGCCGCCGGCGACGCGGTCGCCAAGGCCCACGCCGATCCCAAGCTGTACAACTCGAAACCCACCGGGATCGTCGCCGTCGACGGCAACGGCGACGGCCGGGACGAGCTGTACCTGGCGGTGCAGGACCTGCGCTTCGCGCCCGCCGCCACGGCGTTCGACGACGCGGTGGACGCCACCGTCGTCAAATCGGAGGACTACGGGCGCACCTGGCAGCAGCCGTCCGAGCCGATGTTCACCGGCCACGTCTTCACCACGATCATGTTCCTCGACTTCGGTCGCAGCCAGGAGCACGCCCGATCGCTCGGCCCGGAGAACGCCGGGTACGTCTACGCCTACGGCCTGGATGACAACTGGCGCGACTCCTACAGCAACACGGTGCCGTCGCCGACGAGCCTCTACCTGGCCCGGGTTCCCCGGAACTCGATCCAGCAGCGGGACACCTGGCGGTTCTACGCCGGAACCGGGCGAGCTGGAAGTCCACAGTGGAGCGCCAGCATCGGCGAGAAGGCACCGGTGCTCACCGACGAACGGCGGCTCTACACCGACGTCTTCGGCGAACGCCGCCGCGACCTCAGTGTGATCTCCCAGGGCGGCGTCTTCTACAACGCCCCGCTGCGCCGGTTCATCTACACCTCGTGGACCGAGTACACCTTCGAGTTCTACGAGGCGCCGACGCCCTGGGGGCCGTGGCAGCTGTTCATGTCCAAGGACTTCGGCGCCCAGCCCTGGTTCGGTCGCCCCGGCCGCGTCCGGCTGCTTCCCGTGCCGGGCGGCCACGACGTGCCGACGCCGGAGACCGGCGAACCCAAGCCGGCCTGCGCCGGGCCGAAGAACGGCGGCTACGCGCCCACCATCCCGGCCAAGTTCGTCTCGGCCGACGGAACGCGGATGTGGTTGCAGTCCAACTGGTTCCTGAACGTGGCGTGCGGGCTGCCCAACTACGACTTCTCGTTGCGCCAGTTCCGGGTGGCTCCGCGCAGGCCGGGCGATCCGGGCCAGAACCCGCCCGACCCGGCGGACAACCTGGCCGGCCCGGAGAAAGAGCCTTTCCCCATCGAGAAGACGGCCCACTACGGCCACGGCGAATACCTCAACAACGGCGTCCGGGAGGAGAGCGAGGACAGCTTCGACGGCGCCCGCAAGCAGGCCGACTTCTGGGGATACACCTGGCGGGACGAGTACTGGATCGACCGCGTCGTCTACACCACCGGCAGCATGTTCGCGGATGGCGGCTGGTTCGCCCGCTCCCTGACCGCGCAGGTCCGCCAAGGGGCGAGCTGGGTGGACGTCACCGGCCTGACGACCACCCCGGCATACCCCTACGACAGCACCGCGGGCCCGAACAAGACCTACGAGCTCGCGTTCGACCCGATCGCCGGGGATGGCGTCCGGATCATCGGAATCCCGGGCGGCACGGCGACATTCACCTCGATCGGCGAGCTGGAGGTGTACTTCGACGGCCGGAAACCCCGGTGACCTGGTGCTGCGGCGCGAACTGGGCGAGCAGCTGCTCCAGGCGATCACGCCAGTCGCCGCCGGCGATTCGTCACGAACATGTTCGTTCGGTTCGGTCGTGAGTGTTTTGGAGCGGAGTGGGGGCCCAAAAAAAAAACCCCCACCCGCGGCGCCGGGGGGGTGTGTTTGTTAAAATTGCACCCCGGGGAGGTGGGGTTTGGT
>NZ_JBFAKG010000004.1:9023-41746 GCF_040655595.1 Saccharopolyspora sp. NPDC050389 | reverse complement strand
AGTGGGCCAGTGCGCTGCGCAGGCCGTCACGGCGTTCCTCGACGCGGCGCCGACGCCCTTGACCCAAAACACTCACGACCGACGTGCTCCGCGGTGGTCTCTTCTGGTAACAGAGGCACCGCAGGTGAGTACGCTTTCGGAGCAGAACGCACTTTCCGGGCGAGAGGGGAACTACTTCGTGGGAGCAGAGCAGGCCGGGCGCATGCCGGAGGACGCCGATGTGACACGTGCCGACTCCCTCGCCCGCGAGATCTTCACTGGAGTGGCCAACAAGTGGTCGCTCCTGATCATCGAAGTCTTGCGGGACCGCACCTTGCGCTTCACCGAACTGCGGGCCGAGGTGGAGGGCATCAGCCACAAGATGCTCACCCAAACGCTGCGAAGGCTCGAACGCGACGGCGTGGTGCACCGGACGGTGCACGCGACCGTGCCGCCGCGCGTCGAGTACCGCCTCACTGATGCGGGCCGAGCGCTTCGCGACACCGTCAACGGCATGTGCGCGTGGTCCCGCACGCACCTCGACGAGATCGAGGCATCCCGCGACCGCTTCGACGCGCAGCAGCACACCTGACCGGCCACAGCGGTTCCGATGAGTTCGAGCGTTGCCGCTGGTCCAATCTCGCCGGGATAGGCAGCGCGAGGAGACTGGTCCTGATCAGCGGCGTGTTCGACCGGGACGGCTGGATCATCCGGCCCGACCGCGACGCCGTCGGGCCGGATGCCCGACGAAATCATCGACGCCTACGCCGAGGTGTCTCCGGATGGCCGGGAGCACTTCCCGGTGTTCGCCCACAAGCTCGCCGACATGGCCGACGAGCACCTCGGTGTCACCACGGACGAGCTGGCGCGGCTCGCCATCCGCACCCTGGTGATCGCCGCCGACGACGATCTGGTGACGCTTGAGCACACCGTGGAGCTACCGCAGCCTGCCTGACTCCGAGCTCGCCGTAGTGCCCGGCACGTCGCACGCCCTCCTGCACGACAAGCCGGAGCTGGTCACCTCGCTCGTGCGGGACTTCCTGACGACCGCCGCCGAGCCGACCGCGATCCCCATTCGCCGGGCGCCTGCGGAGCCGGTCACCGGGTGAGGAGGTCGCGCAGGGCCTTGGTGATCTCCGCCGGGGCTTCTTCGGCCATGAAGTGGCCGCAGGAGACGGGGATGTGGCGGAGGTCGGGCGCCCATTCGCGCCAGAGTCCGGCGGCGTCGAAGCCGAGCATGGCGCCCCAGTCCTGTTGCAGGACGGTCACCGGCATCCGCAGTCGATTGCCGGAGTTCCGGTCGGCTTCGTCGTGTTCGACGTCGATGTGGGCAGATGCGCGGTAGTCGGCGACGATCGACGTGACCGCTTCGCGGGAGGCCTTCAGGTAGGCGGCGCGCACGTCGGCGGGGATGGCGTTGGGGTCCTGGGCCCAGATGTCGAGGAAGTGGCCGAAGAAGGCGTCGGCGCTGGCGCTGATCATCTGCTCGGGCAGGCCGGGCGGCTGGGCCATCAGGTAGAGGTGGAAGCCCACGGCGGCCGAGGTGCCCCGCATGACGTTCCACATGTCGAGCGTTGGCAGCACGTCGAGGGAGGCGAGGTGGGTGATCGCGTCGGGATGGTCGAGGCCGGCCCGGATGGCGACCAGGGCGCCGCGGTCGTGCCCGGCCAGCGCGAAGCGCTCGTGGCCGAAGGCACGGGCGAGGGCGACGACGTCGGCGGCCATGGTGCGCTTGGAGTAGGTCTGGCCGTCGGCGTCGGCGGGCTTGTCGCTGTCGCCGTATCCGCGCAGGTCGGGGCAGATGACGGTGTGGTCGGCGGCGAGGTCGGCGGCGACGTGCCGCCACATCAGGTGGGTCTGCGGGAAGCCATGCAGCAGCACGACGGGGCTGCCGGAGCCGCCGACGGCGGCGTTCAGCGCCACACCGTCGGCGACGGTGACGCGCTGGTAGTCGAATCCGGTGATCGTTGGTGCCATGCTGGGCCTCTCTCGTTTCGCGTTGACACGTCGAGCCTGCGCGCGGCCGATTAACAACCGGTCAACAGCGGCTCAGCGCTCGGGCTCACGCGGTGGCCTATACAGTGCGTGGCGTGTCTGTGCAGGTGAGCGCGTCGACGGTGACCTTCGGCGTGCTCGGTTCGCTGGAAGCCGTCGACGTGCACGGCCCGGTCGACCTCAAAGGACCGCTGCACCGCGCCGTGCTGGCTCGACTGCTGATCGCCAGGGGCCGGGTCGTGCCGCTCAACCGGCTCATCGATGACATGTGGGACGAACCGCCGGAGAGCGCGGTCAGCACCATCCGGACCGTGGTTTCCGGCTTGCGCCGAGCGCTCGAACCGGACCGGCCGCCCCGCGCGCCCGCCCGATTGTTGGTGACCGCGGCGCCGGGCTATGCGCTGCGCGCCGCATCCGGATCGGTGGACGCCTGGCGGTTCGAGGCGGCGGTGGGCGACTCCGCGTCCCGGCTCGCGGCGGGGCGGTTCGAGGCGGCGCTGTCCGGTTTGGACGAGGCCCTGGCGCTGTGGCGGGGGCCTGCGCTCGCGGAGTTCGACGACAGGGCCTGGGCGCGTCACGAGATCTCGCGCCTCGACGAACTGCGGCTGCTGGCCGTGGAGCGGCGGGCGCAGGCGGCGCTGGCGCTGGGACGGGCCGCGGAGACAGTGCCCGATCTGGAAGGCCAGGTCGCCGAACACCCTTGGCGCGAGACCGCTTGGCAGCTGCTGGCGCTCGCGCTCTACCGCAGCGGCCGGCAAGGCGACGCCTTGGGCGTGCTCCGCGAGGCGCGCAAGGTCCTGGCGACCGAACTGGGCGTGGATCCCGGCCGGGACCTGCAACGGCTGGAGGCGGACATCCTCAGCCAGGCACCGCACCTGTCCGCAGCGCCGATCCCGACCGAAGCGCCGGCCACCGGCATCGAGCAGCCGATCGTCGGCCGTGCGGCAGAGCTCGCGCAGCTGGCGGCCGCCGCCGCTGGGGCGCGAGACCGCCTCGGCCTGGCGTTGATCTCCGGTGAGGCCGGTGCGGGCAAGACCGCGCTCGCCGAAACCCTGACCGGCGAGCTGGCGGCTGCCGGCTGGATCACCGCCTGGGGACGCAGCCCGGAACATGACGGGGCACCCGCCGGCTGGCCTTGGACGGAGATCACCACCGCACTCGCCGCCGCGGGACACCCGCCTCCGCCGGCCGTCCCACCGGCAGCGAGCGAAGATCCCGCCACGGCCCGGTTCCGCATGCACCGGGAGGCCGCTTCCTACCTGGCCGCCGTCGCCGAGGGCGCACCCGTGCTGCTGGTCTTCGACGATCTGCACCGGGCCGGCGAGGAAACCCTCTCCCTGCTGGCTTTCCTGGCCGCGGCACCCATCGACCGGCCGGTGCTGATCGTGGTGACCTACCGCAGCACCGAGATCTCGGCCGCGCTCACCGATGCGCTCGGCCGCTTCGCCCCGGCCGAGCCGGCCCGGATCTACCTGGGCGGCCTGAACGAGTCTGAAGTGGACAGACTAGTCCGCGCTCTCGTCGGCGGGGAGCCGGATGCGGCGACCATCCGCGCGATCCACCGGCGCAGCGGAGGAAACCCGTTCTTCGTCCGCGAGCTCACGCGACTGTTCGACGCCGAGGGGAGTGAGGCGCTGTCCGGCGTCCCGGCGGGCGTGCGGGACGTCATCCGCCGCCGCCTGGCCGCGCTCTCCCAGCAGGCGCGCACGATCCTGCGCCAGGCCGCGGTCATCGGCCGCGACGTGGACCTAGACCTGCTCATCCCGCTGGCCGGCGACGAAGAACCGGTGCTCGACGCCGTGGAATCGGCGCTGCTCATGGGATTCGTGGACGAACCGGGGCCGAACCGGTTGCGGTTCACCCACGAGCTGATCCGCGACACGCTCTACGAGGAGGCGCCGCGACTGCGCCGCGCCCGCTGGCACGCCACCATCGCCGAGACGATCGAGCAGCTTCGGCCCGGCGCGGTGGAATCCCTGGCCCACCACTACTTCTACGCCGATGACAGCCGGGCAGCGAGCCGTGCCGCCCACTACGCCAAGGCCGCCGCCGAAGCGGCCGAGCGGCGGTTCGCCCCGCACGAGGCGGCGCGGCTGTGGCGGCAGGCGGTCGCGGCCCACGACCGTGCCGGCATCGGCGATGCGCGCGCCCGGCTCGAACTGATCACGGGTCTGGTGCGGACCCTCGCCGTCGCAGGTGGGCTCGAGGACTCCCGGCGGTACCGCGCAGAGGCGATCGCCACGGCCGACGAGCTCTGCGATCCCGAGTTGACGGCCCGGGTGATCGGCGCGTTCGACGTGCCCGCGATCTGGACGCGCAACGATGACGAAGACGTCGCGCGGCAGGTCATCGAGACCACCGAGCGCACCCTGGCGGCCTTGCCGCGAGACCGAGCCGAAGAACGCAGCCGACTGCTCAGCACCCTCGCGCTGGAACTTCGTGGCACGCGGGCGGAACGCGGGCACCAGGCCGCCGTCGAGGCCGAGGAAATCGCCCGCGAGCTGGACGATCCGGCGCTGCTGGCGTTCGCCCTCAACGGCCGGTTCATGCAGTCCTTCCAGCGCGCCGGGCTCGCCCCGCAGCGAGCCCGCATCGGCGCGGAACTGGTCGACCTGGCCGAGCGCCACGGCCTGGTGACCTTCGAAGTGCTCGGCCACCTGATCCTCATCCAGGCCCACTGCGCGCTGGCCGAGTTCGCCGCCGCCGACGCGCACGCCGCCGCGGCCGACCGGCTCGCCCAGCGCTACGAGATTCCCCTGGTCGGCGTGTTCACCGATTGGTACGCCGCGCTGCGGCTGGCGGTTTCCGGCGAATCGGAGACAGCGGAGGCCGCTTACCGCGCGGCCGCGATCCGGCTGAGGGGCACCGGGATGTGGGGCGTGGAGCAGGGCGTCCTCCCGCTCGCCCTGCTGGGCCTGCGCTCGCCAGATCTGTCCGAAGTGGACTGGAATGCGGACTGGGGCCCGTACGAGGAGTGGGTGCGCCCGCTGGGCCTGCTCGCCGCCGGTCACCGCGAGCAGGCCCGGGAAGCGGCGCGGGCGCTGCCCGACTCGCCCCGCGATCTGCTCTACGAGGCGCTCTTGTGCCTGGAAGCCGTGCTGGCCATCGGCCTCGCGGACCGGCCGATGATGGAACGCGTCTACGAGCTGCTCCAGCCCGCAGCGGGCGAACTCGCCGGTGCCGGCAGCGGCCTGCTAGTGCTCGGCCCCGTCGCGCAGTACCTGGGCGACCTCGCCGTCGCGCTGGACCGACGCGAAGAGGCCGGGAACCACTACCGGCAAGCGGCGGTAGTCGCGCGGCAGGCCGGGGCGCCGCACTGGATCGCCGCCGCGCTCGCCCGCCTGGCGTGATTCAGGCCAGCGCGGCCGGTGGCGTGTCGGCGCGGCGCCCCGCCCGGACGGCCGCGAGTGCCTCGGCGATGCCATCGATTCCTGCCGTCATCTCCGCGGCGTCCAGGGAGTAGGGCAGCCGCACGAAGCGCTCGAAGGCACCGCCGATCCCGAAGCGCGGCCCGGCCGCCAGGCGCACGCCGAACTGCGGAGCCACGGCAGCCAACGCCGAGCTCGTCGGCTGGGGAAGCCGAGCCCACACCGACAAGCCGCCCGCGGACGGGGTGATCGTCCAGTCGGGCAGGCGCTCGGCCAGCAGGTCCAGCAGCAGGGCGCGGCGCAGGCGGAGGTCGGCCAGCCGGTCGGGCAGGAGCCGGTCGATCTCGCCCAACAGCTCGACGCAGGCGAGCTGCTCCACCACCGGCGTGCCCAGATCGGTGCCGGCGCGCGCCTGCCCGAGCTGCTGGACGAGGTCGGCGTCGGTGCGGACCCACCCGACCCGCAGGCCGCCCCAGAATGTCTTGGCCGCCGAGCCGATCGAGATGACGCCCGCGTGGTGCGCGGCCAGCGGAACCGGCGGATCGACGTCGAGCGCGAGCTCGGCCATCGTCTCGTCCACCACCACAGGGCAGCCGAGCCGCAGCTCGGCCCGATCCCGCTCCGGCAGGCACAGGCCGGTCGGGTTGTGGAAGTCCGGCAGGAGGTACGCCATCGTGGCGCCGCGGGTGGCCGCAGACAGGCTGTCAACGTCCCACCCGGTGTCGGTGACCGGCACCGGGACGATCCGGCACCCGGCCGAGCGGAAGACCTGCAGCGCATGCGGATAGGTGGGGTGGTCGACGACCACGCGGCTGCGGGGCCGCAGCAACGTGCGCGCGATCAGCCCGAGGGCGTGCTGGGCGCCGTTGGTGATCAGGATCTGGTCCGGGGTCGTCGCGAGCCCGCGGTCGGCGTACCGCCGAGCGATGGCGGTGCGCAGCTCGGCCAGGCCGAGCTGCGAGTAGCCGTGCCGTGGCAGGTGGCGGGGGAGCTGGTCCAGCGCCCGGCGGTACGCCCGGTGCAGGGCCTCGCCGGGAGCGGGCGGAGCCGCGTGGGAGAAGTCGATCAGGTCGCGGCCGGTGGCGCCCGGCTCCGGTTGGCTCCCGGCGCCCGGCGGAACCCGGGTGCGGCTGCGCGAGCGGGCGCGAGCGCTGAGGTATCCCTGCTCGTGCAGGGCGGCGTAGGCCGTCGACACCGTGGTGCGGCTGATCCCGAGGACCGCGGCGAGGTCCCGCTCGCCCGGCATCGTGGTGGCCAGCGGCAGCCGGCCGTCGAGGATCAGCAGGCGGATCAGATCGGCGAGCCGGCGGTGCGCGGGCCCCGGGCCGGTGGACCAGTCGCCCAGCAGCCGGGCGAGCGCGTGGCTGCTCGTGTGCATGAGGCCAGAGTCTACGATCTGGCCCTTTCATTCGATGCCAGATGGCCTGCACGATCGTCGGTGTTGATCCCGGAAGGACGTTGAGGACACCTGTGGCTTCGATCTCGCAACCGAAAAGCCGCCGCAATTCGGTGGCACGCCGGATGACGGCCGTCGAGCAGCTCCGCGCCGAGAAGAAGGCCTGGCGGTTGCCGCAACTGATCGTGGGGCTGGTCGGCTACGGCACGGCCCTCACGTTCCTGGTCCAGTCGTCGCTGGGGGCCTCCAGCTGGAGCGTCTTGGCGGAGGGCATCTCGCTGCGCTCGGGGATGACGTTCGGCTGGGCGACGAACCTGACGGCCGTCGCCGTGCTGCTCTGCTGGATCCCGCTCCGGGAACTGCCGGGAATCGGCACCTTCCTGAACGTCGTCCTGGTCGGAACGTCCGCGGATGTGGCGGCTCTCTTCGTGCCGATGCCTGGTTCGTTTCCGCAGCAGCTCGGCTACTTCCTCCTGGGGCTGCTGATGCTGACCTTCTGCGACGCCGTCTACCTGGGGGCCAGGTTCGGCTCCGGGCCGCGGGACGGGCTGATGACCGGTGCGGTCCGCATCACCGGCAAGCCGATCTGGATGGTCCGCACTGGAATCGAGGTGGTCGTCCTGGCCGCCGGCTGGCTCCTGGGCGGCACGGTCGGATTCGGAACGGTGCTGATCGCGTTCTGCATGGGCCCGATGGTGCAGAACTTCCTGCGCTTCACGACCGTTCGCCTAGCCGGCGACCGCGAGTGACCACAGTGGATCAGCTCCGGCCGACGGCCCCGGGAGGCGTTCCCGGGGCCGTCGGTTGTTCGGTGCATTCGGCGAGCTGCATCAGCGCGTAGCAGCCGATTCCGGTTCCGTGGCTCCGATCTGGCGGAGCGAGCGTTCCTTCGTTTCCGGCAGCAGCAGGCCGCAGGCGATGCTCAGCACGCCGTACACCCCGAGCATCACCCCGATGGCGTTGCTGCCGTACGCGGCGACCAGGCCCGCGGCGAGGACGGGCGGCACACCGCCGCCGATGATGGTGGCCACGTTGTAGCTCATGCCCGCCGCGGTGTAGCGGTGCCCGGTGGCGAACAGCTCCGCCAGGTAGGCGGCCGCCGGGCCGAGGACAATGCCGCCGCCGATCATCAGCAGGCACAGGCCGATCCCGACCAGCGCGGTGTTCCCGGTGTCGATGATCGGAAAGGCGATCAGGCCGCATGCGAGGGTGACCAGGTTGCCGGTGAGGACCACCCGGCGCCTGCCGAACCGGTCCGACGCGGCCGCGCCGGCCGCCGTGGCTCCGGCCAGCACGATCCCGCCCACCACGCCGAGCGCGAGCATGGTGGGGCGCGGGATCGCGAGCACCGTGCTGCCGTAGGTGGTGAGGTAGACGGTGCCCATGTAGTTCAGGGCGAACGCCGCGGCCACGGTGCCCCCGGCGAGCAGGATCAAGCGGGTGTCGCGGCCGAACGCGGCGCGCAGCGGCGCGGCGTCCCGGATCCGGCGTTCCCGCTCGGCGTGCAGCTCGCGGAAGACCGGGGTCTCCTCGACCCGCAGCCGCACGTAGAGGCCGATGATGACCAGCAGGGAGCTGAGCAGGAACGGGATCCGCCATCCCCACGCCAGGAACGCGTCCGGGCTCAGGAGCAGCTCGACCACCAGGAACGTCGCACTGCTCAGGCCGAAGGCCGTGCCGGGGCCCAGCTGCGGGAACATCCCGAAGCGGCCGTGCTTGCCGGGCGGGGCGTACTCCACCGCCAGCAGCGCCGCTCCGCCCCATTCGCCGCCCACCGCGACGCCCTGCAGGAACCGCAGGACCATGAGGATGATCGGCGCGGCGATCCCGATCGTCGCCGAGCCGGGCAGCGCACCGATGGCCACGGTCGAAAGCCCCATCAGCAGCAGCGTGTAGACGAGGGTCCGCTTGCGCCCCAGCCGGTCGCCGAGGTGGCCGAACAGCGCGGAGCCGAGCGGGCGGGCGATGAACGCCACCGCGACCGAGGCGAGCGAGGCGATGGTGCCGGCCGCGGTGCCGAGCGCGGGGAAGAAGACCTTGGGGAACACCAGCGCGGCCGCGGTGCCATAGATGAAGAAGTCGTAGAACTCGATCGTCGTGCCGGCGAAGGAAGCGAGCGCGATCCGGCGCGTCGGTAACGCGACTTCGCCGTCGTGGGTGGTCATCGGGCAGTCCTCACGGTGTCGAGGTGGCGACGGGGCCACGGCAAGATCATCGCCGGTCGCCCCGGAGAAGCTCAAGGCGGAGTGCGTCGGCACACAGGCGGGCGGAACGCCGCCACGAGGCTCCTGGTGGGCCATCCTGCATCAGAGGTGCGACAGATGTTCCCGGCTCGGCGGAAGTCACGGGTTGATCACGGGAAATTCGGCGAGCTAGGGAGTTCCGGTGTTGCCGGTGCTTCGGCGCGGTGCCGATAGGCGGGCGTCCAGGGAGAACGCTCCCGCGCCGACGATCAGCAGGAACACCGAGCCGAACAGCTGGGCCCACTCCACCCGTGACTCGTGCATGTAGCTCCAGAATCCCTGGTGGGTGAGGATGGCGGCCTTCGTGAGGATCTGCGCGCCCAGCATGTCGATGATCATCGGGATGGCCGCCAGCCGGGTCAGCAGGCCGACGATGAGCAGCGCGCCGCACGCGATCTCGAACACGCCGTCGAGGTAGGCGAAGAACTCCGGCGCGGGCAGCGGAGTCTTGGCGAAGCGGCCGGGGCCCAGCTCGCCGGGGAACAGGAACTTCTGCACCCCTTCGGTCAGGAAGATCCAGCCCACCACGAACCGGATCAGCACGACGGCCTTCGGTGCGGTGGTGCCCAGCAACCGCATCCGCAACGTCGCGGTCGCCGGTGGCGTCGACGTCATGCGGGCAGTGTCCCGCAATCGGACTTCGCCTGCGAGATCGACCGAATCCTCCCTTTCGGCCCGGGAAGTCGGTTCCCGCACAGCGGGACCGCAGTGTGTGCTGCGCGGCCGCAACTATCCACTGTGGTCAGCGGGGGACCACCGCGACCGGGCACGGTGCGTGGTGCAGGACGCCCCTCGCCACCGATCCCAGCCGCAGCGCGGTGAAACCTCCGCGCCCGCGCTGACCGACCACCAGCAGCTGCGCGTGCTGGGCGGCTTCGCACAGGGCCGTCACCGGCGGGACGTTCGACGCGATCCGGCGCACGGAGACCTCCGGATAGGTGTCGATCCAGACAGACACCTGCTCGGCGAGGCGCAGTTCGGCCTGGGTGAACAGCTCGTCGCGATCCTTGCCGTCGTGGGGGCCGGGGATGAAGTACGAGTTCGGCAGCGCCTGCACGGCGACCAGTTCGCTGTGCCGCCGGTTGGCGGCGTCGAAGGCGTAGTGCAAGGCCGTTCGGCTGCCCGGCGAGTCGTCGACTCCGACGACGACCGGGCCGGACTTCGCCGGGCCGACACCGCGCACCACGACGACCGGAGACGTGGCATGGGCGGCCACTGCCGCGCTGATCGAACCGAGCAGCGCGCCCCGGAGGGCGCCGTGACCGTGCGAACCCACCACCATCAGCCGGGCGGAGGCCGACCGGTGCACCAACTCCGCGGCGGGATGGCCGTAGGCGACCTCGTCGACGATTTCCAGCTCGCCGACGGCGTGCCGGCAGCGGGCATCGATGTCGTGAACCAGTTCCTTGGCATACGGCTCCCGCGCGGGATCGTCGCTGACCAGCACGAGTCGCAACGGCACCGACAGGCGAACGGCTTCCGCGGCCGCCCAGAGCGCCGCCCGCGTCGAAGCGCCGGAGCCGTCCACCCCGACCACTACGGACTGTTCTTCTCGCGCCATGTTCCGCGCCCCCACGAGGTTCCTGCGCGACCTTGCCAACCGGGCGGGCGCGCCGCTAGGGCCGATCGGCCCTACCGGCGCGTACGGAGTGCGCGGTGACCATCTCCTCTGGTCGGAGAGGCGAGGCGGGCGCGATCGTCGAGCAGGGGAGGCGACCGCGGCGATGACGGGTCTGTGCACCGATCTCTACGAGATCAGGATGGCGGCCAGCTATCTGCGCCGGGGCATGACGTTGCCCGCGACGTTCAGCCTGTTCACGCGGGAAATGCCGCGCGAGCGCGGATTCCTGGTAGCCGCGGGGCTCGCCGATTGTCTGGACTTCCTGGAACGGCTGCACTTCGCCGCCTCCGACCTGGCCTACCTCGGCGACGTCGTGCACCTGCCGGAGGGCGATCTGGCCGCGCTGGCGGAACTGCGCTTCACCGGCGACGTGCGGGCCGTTCCCGAGGGCCGGGTGGTCTTCGCCGGTGAACCCATCCTGGAGGTGACGGCACCGCTCCCGCAGGCGCAGCTGGTGGAGACGGCGCTGCTGAACTTCGTGACGTTCCAGACGGCGGTGGCGGCCAAGGCGGCGCGCTGCCGGATCGCCGCGCCGCACGCGGATCTGGTCGACTTCGCCGCCCGCCGAACCCACGGGCTGGAGGCGGCCCGGGCGGTCGCTCGCGCATCGGCCATCGCGGGGTTCGCGGGCACCAGCTACGTCGCCGCCGCACGCGAGTTCGGGCTGTGGGCCGCCGGGACGATGGCGCACTCCTACGTCGAGGCGTTCCCCGACGAGCGCACCGCGTTCCGCGCGTTCGCCGCCGATTTCCCGGATGCCGCGGTGTTCCTGGTCGACACCTACGACACGCTGAGCGGCGTGCGTGCGGCGATCGACGTCGCCCGGGAGCTGCCCGCCGGCAGCCGCATCGGGATCCGGCTGGATTCCGGCGACCTCGGCGAGCTCGCGGTGCAGGCGCGGCGGCTGCTCGACGACGCAGGTTTTCCGCGCGCCCGGATCATGGCCAGCGGTGGGCTCGACGAACACTCGCTCGCGGAACTCGCCGCCGCACCGATCGAAATGTTCGGCGTGGGCACCAGGATGGGCGTTTCCGCCGACGCGCCGTCCCTGGACAGCGCGTACAAACTGGTCGAATGCGGCGGGGCGCCGGTGATGAAGCTGTCCGCGGGCAAGCTGACCGCGCCCGGCGCGAAACAGGTCTACCGCGGCGAACCCGGGCAGCCCGATCTGCTCGCGCTGCGCACTGAGGAGCCGCCGACGGGCCGCGAACCGCTCCTGCAGCCGGTCATGTGCGGCGGCGTGCGGGTGGATCAGCAGGAGCCGGTCCAGGCGGCGCAGCGCCGGTTCGAGCAGGACCTGAGGTGGCTTCCCGAACCGGCCCGCCGGCTCACCGGCCCCGAACCGGTCGACGTGCTCTCGACGCCGATGCTGGTGCGGTCCGCCGAAGCCGTCCGGCATCGCCTCGAACAGGCGTTGTGAAGGCCCGCTCGGTCAGCGCGGTTTGCCGGGATACCACCAGTTCGGCGGTGGGGCCTGCCGGTTCGCTTCGCGTTCCACCGCCGCGGGCAGGGCGATTTGGATGCCGTGCGCCGCGACGGCGCGGCTGATGTCCGACGGCGAGACGATGCCCACCAATCGGCCGTCGTCGAAGACCAGGAGACGGCCGTCGGTGGATTCCGACAGCCGGGCCAGGACCGCTGGCAGCGGCTCGTCCGGTGCCGCGGTGGGCACACGGTCCATCGGGCAGGCCGCGTCGTGCAGCGTGGCCGGCGGTTGACCGTGCGCGGCGAGGGAGCGGACGTGGCGGAGCGAGAGCAATCCGTCGACGCCGCCGTCCTCGCGCATCACGGGGAAGCTGGCGTGCCCGGGATCGCGATCCAGGAACTCGCCGGTCGTCAACCGGCCGTCGACCGTCTCGACCGGATGCGACATCACATCCCGCATCCGCACTCCGGACAGCGCCATCCCCACGCGGGCCTGGCGCTCCTCGGCGAAGGCGATGCTCGTGATGAAGAGCCCCAGCAGGATCCACCACATCCCCTCGGCGCCCTGGATGATCAGCTGCGCGAATCCGGCGGCGATCAGCAGGAAACCGAGCCCGAGCCCGGCGCGTGCCGACCACGCGGCGGCTTCGAACCGGTCACCGCGCCACCGCCACAGCGCCGCGCGCAGCACGCGGCCACCATCCAGCGGAGCGGCCGGAACGAGGTTGAACACCGCCAGCACGAGGTTCAGCAGGGCCAGGTAGGTCAGCACCCCCACGACCAGGCCGCCCGCGTCCAACCGGGCCGCGCCCCAGGCCAGCACGCCGAAGACCACGCCCGCCACGGCGCTGGTGACGGGCCCGACGATCGATATGCGCAGGTCGGCGCCGGGACTGCGCGCCTCGTCCCGCAACCGGGCGATGCCGCCCAGCAGCCACAGCGTGATGCCCTCGACCGCGACGCCGTTGCGGCGGGCCACGATCGCGTGCGCGAGTTCGTGCGCCAGCAGCGAACCGACCAGGAGGACCGCGGCGACCACCCCGGCCAGCGCGTAGCCGAAGGTGGAGTGCCCGGGAAACGCCAGCGGCAGCTGGTAGCCGGCCAGCCCGGCGGCGACCAGCGCGACGATGCCGAGCACGCTCCAGTGCAGCCCGATCCGCACCCCAGCCACTCGCCCCACCGGAACCGTTCCGCGCATGACAGCACCTCTGCAGGATTGAGCCTCACCCCCAGTGTGCCTCCCCGTTCCCAGGATCACGCCGAGCCGGAGCGGCGGTGCGAGAGCGCGACGAACCGCGATCCGGGTGGGGAGGTTGTCTCCTGGATCACGTGTTCGACGAAGTCCTCACGTCTTCTGGGGTGTGATCGTTAGCCTGTCCAGTCATGGCTCGCACCCGCGTGTACCGCAACGGCGTCCTCGACGCCGAAGACTTCCCCGTAGCCGACGTTTCCGACCACCTCGCCGACGCCGCCGCGACGGTGTGGCTGGACTTCTGCGCACCCACGGCTGAGGACCTGGCCGCCATCAGCGAAGAGCTCGGGCTGCACGAACTGGCGGTGGAGGGTGCGATCCACACCCAGGAGCGGGCCAAGCTGGAGTGCTTCCGCACCCACTCGCTGCTCACCGCCTACGCGGTGCGGATGAACCCGCAGACCGGGCACCTGCGCACCTCGGAGCTGGCGGCCTTCATCACCGACCGCGCGCTGGTCACGGTCCGCAAGGACGAGCACTTCGACATCGACGCCGTCGTGCACCGCTGGGACACCGCGCCGGAGGGGCTGGCCAAGAGCGGAGCCGGTTTCCTGCTGCACGGGCTGCTGGACTACATCGTCGATGGCCACTTCGAGGCCGCGCAGGTGCTGGACGACCAGATCGAAGCGTTGGAAGATCTGGTGTTCGACGACAAACCGGACCACGACGCCCTGCAACGGCGCTCGCTGCACCTGCGCAAGAGCCTGGTGCGGATGCGGCGCGCGGTCGTGCCGATGCGGGAGGTGCTGAACACCGTCGCGCGGCCGGACATGCGGCTGGTCGACGAGACCCTGGCACCGTACTTCCACGACGTCCAGGACCACGTGCTGCGGGCCTCGGAGTGGACCGAGTCGCTGCGGGATCTGATCACGACGGTGCGGGAAACCCAGCTCAACCTGCAGGGCCACCGGCTGAACATGATCATGAAGAAGGTCACCGGCTGGGCCGCGATCATCGCCGTGCCCACGGCGATCACCGGTTTCTACGGGCAGAACGTGCCGTACCCGGGTGCCCAGCAGCCGTGGGGTTTCTGGGTCTCGGCCTCGGCGACCGTGGTGCTGTGCATCGCGATCTACGCCCTGTTCAAGAAGCGGGACTGGCTGTAGCGCAAGGCGAACCGGCGCGGTACGCCGTCGATTGCCTCGAGCCGCTGTCCCTTGTGGATGGTGCTGATGATTCCGGGGTCGTGATCGCGGTGCGGGTCTGTCCCGGATTGATGAAGCGGAACTCCGCCGAGGGATCGACGTAGTCGATATCTTCAGTATTGAATGAAATTTATCCTTCGGGCACGACCGGCCTTTCGCGGATGCGACCGAGCCCCGGCGCAGCAAAGCCCCGGTCGCCGTGGGCGGCCGGGGCCTGCGGCTCCTCGCGCGGAGCTGTCAGTTCTTCGGGTCGTTGCGCTGCTTGTCGTCGACCTGCTGCGGGCTGGGCTTGCCGGAGTCCAGCTTGTCCTGTTCGTGCTCGGTGGCGGCCTTCTCGTCGTCCTTCAGGCCGCGCGCTTCGGCTTTGAGCACGCGGGCGGACTGGCCGAGAGAGCGGGCCATCTGCGGCAGCTTCGCCGATCCGAACAGCAGCAGGACCGCGGCGAGCACGATCAGCCAGTGCCAGGCACTGAGCGAACCCATGGGCGTACTTCCATTCGCTGTCGTGGACACCTGGGCCCCGCGACGCCGCCGTCGTCCGGTGCGGGGAGTCCGTGGTGTGCCAGCCCCCGTGAGACCAGGTGACCCGTCGTTTCCCAACGGGTTGGAGTATACGCGGCCCTCAGGGCACGCAGGATGTCTGCTCGATTGCTGACCAGGACGAATCCGCCTCCGCGCGACCTGGTCGAACATGTGGCGCCAGCCTCGAGATCAGGCGAGGAGCAGATGAACATCCGACATCATGCGGTCTACTGTGGATGATCATCCTACGGGTTTGTGGCGGTGACGGTGAACGTCGACTTCGGGCCGAAACCCGTTGCCGCGGCGCCGGGCCCGCGACGCCGAGTGGCGACGCCATCACCGCCGGTGGCGTACCTTGCGTCAACTGATCCGGTGCGGGTGTACGTTGGCCGGGACGACTCTGCCACGGAGAAAGTCAGCATGAGCCTGGAACACCTCGCCGTCCTGCTCCTCGCAGGCCTGTTCATCCTGGGCCCGGAGAAACTGCCCCAGGCTGCCGCGTGGTGGGCGCGAACCATGCGGCAGGTGCGCGGATACGCCGTGGACGCGAAAACGCAGCTCCGCTCGGAATTCGGCGACGACTACCGCAGCATCCGGGAGCCGCTGGAGCAGCTGCGCGAACCCCTGCGGCAGCTGGGCGACCTGCGCAATCTCGACCCGCGACGCGCGGTCGCGAACTACCTGCTCGACGATGCCGGCCGGAATGCCGTGCCCGCCGCGATTTCCGCCCCGCAGCAACGAATCCCGCGCCCCGGCGAGACACCGCCCTTCGACGTCGAGGCCACCTGAGAACCGGCACCTGCGAGTTGGTGACAGAACTTCCACAAGTTCCGATAGGTGCTAAAGCGAGACTCCGCGCGGTGCCGTGCGGCACCATCACCCACCACCCGGTCCGGGAGACCGGTGTCACAGTGAGGTGATGATGCGGAAGTTGAAAGTGGTCCTGGCGGTGCTGGGTGCGGCGCTGCTGGTGTTGCTGGTGCCGCCCCTGATCAGTTCGGGGGGCGATGCCCCGGGCTCGCAGATCCGCGGCCTGCGGGTCATGGTGCCCAACACGCCGGGTGGTGGTTACGACATCACCGCGCGCACCGCGGTCAAGGCGATCGAGGACACCGGGCTGAACGGGCCGACCGAGGTGTTCAACCTGCCCGGCGCGGGCGGCACGGTCGGGCTGGGCAGGCTGGTCAACGAGTCGGGCAACGGCGCGATGGTGATGTCGATGGGCCTGGGAGTGGTGGGCTCGGTCTACACCAACCACTCGCCGGTGTCGCTGCAGAACACCACCCCGATCGCGAAGCTGACCGAGGAATCCGACGTCATCGTCGTGGCCAAGGACTCCCCGTACCAGAACATCGCCCAGCTGATCGCGGCGTGGAAGGCCGACCCCGGCGCGGTTCCGGTCGGCGGCGGCTCGTCGCCCGGCGGCCCGGACCACCTGGCGCCGATGCTGACCGCGAAGGCCATCGGCCTGTCCGCGAAGCAGGTCAACTACGTGCCGTTCGACGGTGGCGGCGAGCTGATGGCCTCCGTGCTCGGCAGCAAGGTCGCCTTCGGCGTCTCCGGGATCGGCGAGACCCGCGACCAGATCGCGGCCGGCGAGCTGCGGGCGCTGGCGGTGACCAGCCCGGAGCGGGTGCCCGGCATCGACGCGCCGACGCTGCGGGAGTCCGGTGTGGACGTCAGCTTCACCAACTGGCGCGGCATCGTCGCGCCCCCGGACATCAGCGAGCAGGAGCGGGACAAGCTGGTCGCGCTGTTCAGCGAGCTGCACGCCAGCGAGCAGTGGCAGCAGGCCATGAAGCTGAACGGATGGTCCGACGCCTTCCAGACCGGCGACGCCTTCGGCGCGTTCCTGGCGGCCGAGAACGACCGCGTCGCGTCGGTGCTGAAGGAGTTGGGGGCGGCATGAGTTCCACTGTGGACAAGACGGAGGCGCCGGCCCGCGAGACTTGGTGGCGCACGAATTCCGAGCTCGGCATCTGCGTGCTGCTGCTCGCGGTGGGCGTGCTCGTGCTCATCGACG
This sequence comes from Saccharopolyspora sp. NPDC050389, assembly GCF_040655595.1. Lineage (NCBI taxonomy): Bacteria > Bacillati > Actinomycetota > Actinomycetes > Pseudonocardiales > Pseudonocardiaceae > Saccharopolyspora > Saccharopolyspora sp. NPDC050389. The sequence goes on along the minus strand of NZ_JBFAKG010000004.1, from coordinate 24,777 downwards.
CGGCCCTGATCCCGACCGATTTCGCGCAGCGCGGCCCGGTCGGCCCGAAGGCGGTGCCGGTCGTGGTCGGCTCGCTGCTGGTGCTGGTGTCGCTGCTGCTGGCGCGGGACGTGCTGCGCGGCGGCCGCGGCGAGGCCGAGGCAGGCGAGGACATCGACCTGGACGCGCCGACCGACTGGCGCACGCTGCTGTTGCTGTCCGGGTTCTTCCTGCTCAACGCGGCACTGATCAACATCATCGGGTTCCCGGCCTCGGCCGCGATCATGTTCTGGGGTGCGGCCTACGCGCTGGGCAGCCGCAACCTGGTGCGGGATCCGCTCATCGCGGCCGCCATCTCGGTGCTGACGTGGCTGGCGTTCAACGAACTGCTCGGCGTTCCGCTGCCCGGTGGCCCGCTGATGGGGGTGCTGTAACCGATGGACCTGACGAACCTCCTGGGCGGTTTCGCCACCGCCCTGACTCCGCAGCACCTGCTGCTCGCCGCGATCGGCGTGGTGCTGGGCACCGCCGTCGGCGTGCTGCCGGGCATCGGCCCGGCGATGGCGGTGGCCCTGCTGCTGCCGGTGACCTACGCGTTGGATCCCACCGGCGCGTTCATCATGTTCGCCGGCATCTACTTCGGCGGCATGTTCGGCGGATCGACCACGTCGATCCTGCTCAACACCCCCGGCGAAAGCGCCGCGGTGGTGGTGGCCATCGAAGGCAACAAGATGGCCAAGAACGGCCGAGGGGCGCAAGCCCTGGCCGCGGCGGCCGTCGGGCACTTCGTCGGCGGCCTGATCGGCCTCACCTTGCTGGTGCTGCTGGCGCCGGTCATCGCAGGCTACGCGGTCAACATCGGCGCGCCGGACTACTTCGCGTTCATGGTGCTGGCCTTCGTGGCGACCGCGACGGTGCTGGGCAGCTCGCGGATCCGAGGCTTTGCCTCGCTGCTGATCGGGTTGACCATCGGCCTGGTCGGGCTCGACCAGATGAGCGGGCAGGCGCGGCTGACGTTCGGCTCGCTGCAGCTGGTCGACGGCATCGACGTGGTGCTCGTCGCGGTCGGCCTCTTCGCGGTCGGCGAGTCGTTGTGGGTCGCGGCGCACCTGCGCCACACGCAGGACAAGGCGATCCCGGTCGGCCGGCCGTGGATGTCCCGGCAGGATCTCCAGCGCTCGTGGAAGCCGTGGCTGCGCGGCCCGCTGATCGGTTTCCCGTTCGGCGCGATCCCGGTCGGTGGCGCGGAAGTGCCCACCTTCCTGTCCTACACGGTCGAGAAGCAGCTGTCCCGCCGCAAGGGCGGGTGGGGCAGCAAGGGCGCGATCGAGGGCGTGGCCGGGCCGGAGGCCACCTCGGTGTCCAGCGCGGCGGGCACCATGGTCACGATGCTCACGCTCGGCCTGCCGACCACCTCGGTGGCCGCGGTGATGCTGGCGGCGTTCCAGCAGTACGGCATCCAGCCCGGTCCGCTGCTGTTCCAGCGCGAATCGGACCTGGTGTGGGCGTTGATCGCGAGCATGTTCGTCGGCCTGGTGCTGCTGCTGGTGGTCAACCTGCCGCTGGCGCCGGTGTGGGCCAAGCTGCTGCAGATCCCGCGGCCGTACCTGTACGCGGGCATCCTGTTCTTCGCCAGCGTCGGCGCCTACGCGATCGGCGGCGAGGCGATGGATCTGGTGCTGCTGTTCATCATCGGGGCGATCGGCTTCGCGATGCGCCGCTACGGGCTGCCGGTCCTGCCGGCGATCATCGGCGTCATCCTGGGCCCGACCGCGGAGCTGCAGATGCGCCGAGCGCTGCAGATCAGCGACGGTGACCTGACGGGCCTGGTGAACTCGCCGCTGGCGATCGTGGTCTACGTGATCATCGCGGTGCTGCTCACGTTCCCGCTGTGGAGCCGCCTCGTCCGCCGCACGCCGAAACCGGCGGACCGCGTCGACGCCTGATCCGCTCGGACGAAGGGCACCTTCGGGCGGCACACCCGCCGTCCGAAGGTGCCTTTTCGTATGTTCTCGAACTCAACGCCGGGGCTGCTTCTCCACCCCGTTGACGAGGGGGTTGCGCATCGTGCCAAGCCGGGATGCGTCTGCTCCCATCGGTCGGCTCAAGTGGCCTCTCGCGGCATTCCTGAATGAGACTGCCGAGAACGTCGCGCAAAAGCTCCGCCTGTTCCAGCGTCCACGTCGTAACTTGCGCCGGGGCCGGGGAAAGGATCTTTATCCCGGTTCCCTTCCCGGTTCGCCCGAGCAACAAGTTTTTCCGTTGGCGGGCAACATTGCACTCAGCACTGCGCCAGTGTTCGAAAGCCAATCTGGATACCCCGTTCTCGCTGATTCCCAGTTCTTGACTGGCCCGGCCGCGTACTGCCGCACGCAGCCGTCGCAGAATTCGTGCCTGCGAGCGTCGAGCTGCTGCGGTGGCTCGGACGGGAGCTGAACCTCTGCTCCGCATACGCAGGGCAACAGCCCACTTGTCGTCGCCTTGGCTAGGGCCTGCGTTGTTCCGTGAATCGTGAAGGTTCCCACGGGTAGGACCCATCGCAGGAGCACGTTGTTTCCGCTGCGATCGCCGAGCGGTTGCCGCTGTCGTTGGTGCGCTTGACAGATTGCTCGTCCATAGACATGCCCCCTCCTCTCTAGCTGAGAACCTGACTCAGCGACACCCGGTCTCAAGGAGCAGAGTTGTCCGAGCCGAACGACGCGCTGCGCGCCGCTCGCGAACGCATCGAATCGCCGTCGTCGCCGGGCCAGCCGTTAACTCGCCAGGAGCTGGCCGAAGCGGTGAATGCGCAGGTCTACCGCTCGTCGGAGATAGTCACCGCCATCGACGCCAATCACATCGGGAAGTGGGAGCGCGGGGTCATCAGGTGGCCGGCGGCGCACTACAGGGCAGCGCTGAGAGTAGTGCTCGACGTCGCAACTGACGCTGAACTTGGTTTCTGGAAACCCCGAGGTGGGTGTACCACTGAGGACGTGGACCGCAAGACATTTCTCCGAACCACGCTGGGTGTCGGCGTCGGTGCCGCCCTTGCTCGTCGCGGCGCCCCCGTCGGCTTTGCTGGTGGCGGGGATGACCTCCTTGCGGAAGTGACCGGCCCTACCCAGTGCTACCGGCGTATGGAGTCCAGCGTCTCGTCCCGGTACCTCGCGCCGGCTGCCGAAGGGCACTTGTAACTTGCTCGGCAAGTCGTGCAGGACAAGCTGCGCAGCAGCGGGGGCTACGCGACGCTGAGCGAGATCGCGGGGCTCGCGGCCTGGCTCGCCGCTGATCGAGGTGATGCGGCGACTGCCCGCGCTCGATACAACGAGAGCATCAAGTACGCGGAGTCGTCCCGAAATCCGCTGCTGGTCTCCTACATGACAGCCAGTTTGGGGCACTACGCCGTGGAAAACGGCGATCCCAACCAGGGCTTGTACTTCCTGAATCGGGCTGCACGACATCACGATGGCCGCACTCCAGCGGCAGCTCGGGCTTGGCTGGCATCCCTGTATGCCGTGGCGTACGGAGCGATGGGCAATCGGGCATCGACGCTGGAGGCGCTGAGAACCGCCCAGCGCTACGCCGACCGCCGGCCCGTGGAAGCTCAATGGCCCTGGGTTTTCGCGTTCACCGCAGCGAAGGCAGCCCGGTACCAGTCAAGCGCGCTTGCCGCGCTCGGCGACCTGTCTGGTTCGCGAACTGCCTACTCGGCAGCGATCCCTACCATGACGGCGCCGAAGCCTCTTGCGCTCGCGAAGGTCGAACACGCCAATCTGTTGGCGACCATGAGGCGCGAGGACGAAGCGTGTCGGCTCGCAGTCGAGGCACTCCAGGTCGGTAAGAAGTACGGATCGGAGCGAATCGTCGCGAACGTGCGCAGCCTGCGCTCCAGGTGGTCGACAGACTGCCGCGACGCCCGACTTCTTGATCAGATGTTGATCGGGCTCTACGACAAGGAGCAGTGGTGACACGCCTCGCCATTTCCGGCCACCGAGGGCTGCCGCAACGAACGACGGAGCTCGTCGATGAAGCGCTACGTGCGGAACTCAGGAAGTACGAGGGCGATCTCGTCGGCTTGAGCTGCATCGCGGACGGCGCGGACGCGCTCTTTGCACGAGCGGTCCTAGACCAAGGCGGCGCTCTCATGGTGATCGTCCCCGCAGCCAACTACCGCGACAAGCTTCCAGAAGATCACCACCCTGAATACGACGCCCTCTTCGAACGGGCCTCAGAGGTCGTTCAACTCGATTTCCCCGACTCGACCTCCGAATCCCACATGGTCGCCAGCGTCAAGATGGTCGAGATGGCCGACCAGCTCGTAGCCGTATGGGACGGCAAATCAGCCCGGGGGTACGGCGGCACCGCAGACGTCGTGAGCGCCGCTCGCGAACGGAACATTCCCGTCACCGTTGTTTGGCCGGAAGGCGCCGAACGCGACTGACGCAGTTCTTGATCTTCCGTGGGGCAGCTGCGCGGCACAAGGGCACCTTCGGGCGGCACACCCGCCTCCGCCCGCAGGCGCCCTTTTCGCATCGGGGCCTGAGCCAGTGGGTGTTGGCCCTGTCGCTGGCGGCGGGCGATGAGGGTGTTGGTGCACGGCTGGCGTGAATTATCTGCTCTTGCCGGGCTTTTCCGGGCGTGGTGCGCATTTTCGGCCGCCGAGGTGGGCCGGATATCTTGTTCCGTGGCCGCTTCGCGGCCGGTCGGTGTGGAAAACATCCAGGAGCGGCTCGGCGGCGGCCGGGTCGACGAGAGCAAGTTCACCCACGGCAGTTCGGCGCAGCGGGAGAAGTGGTTCACCACGGGCCTGCGCACCGGGAACCCGAACGCCTGCAACACCTCCGACCCGAAGGTCGGCTTGGGCTGATCGGCGCAGAGCCCGTTTCCAGGCCCGTTCTGCGTGGTGGTGCGAGTGGTGGCCCTGCGGGAGCCGCGGCCGCCGCCTGGACTCCGTCCTCCGCAATTTCCATTGAAATCAAACCTTCGATTTCAATGGAAATTGCGGACAGGCAACAACCCGCCCCTACCGCACTCCGCACCACCACGTTCAGAACAGGCTCTTAGTTGCGGGGCTTGCCGAAGATCAGGCGGTAGCCGACGAGCAGGATCAGTGCTCCCAGCACCGCCAGGCCCCAGGTGCGCAGGTCGAAGAACGTGCCGAGCTCGACGTGGAAGAGGGTCTTGCCGACCCAGCCGCCCACGAAGGCGCCGGCCACGCCGAGCAGGATCGTGACGATGCAGCCGCCCGGATCCCGGCCCGGCATGAGCACCTTCGCGATGCCGCCTGCGATCAGTCCCAGCACGATCCAGCTGATGATGCCCATCGGCTTCCTCCCTGACGTTTCGGTCTACGGCGGGCGCAGCATTCCAGATCGCCGGATCGGCGCCCGCGCCCGCTCCGCTCGTCGTGATGTTGATCTCACGAATCCACGCAATCCACTGTGGACTCGATGCCGTGTCCTGCCGAAAGTCGCGTTGCGAGGGTGTCCGATCGGCTACGGTGCGTGTGGATCACTTGGTTCGACAGCGATGGAGAGCACGCCGTGCTGGGCAGACCGTGGGACAACGGTGGACCGCAGACCGCCGCCGAGCGGCGCTTCGACGAGCTGCTCAGGCCCAGCAGGGCGCCGGCGCAGCCCGCCGACGAGCCCGCGCCGGCCGAGGGCAACGGCCAGGTCTCGCCGTCGGATCGGGTGATCCGCGGCGAGTACTTCACCCGGCGGCTGATCGACTCCCTGGAGGAGGGCGGCGGGCGGCTGTTCAACCGGCGCGGCGCCCAGCCGCTGGTGATCCCGGTCGAGAACGCGGTGCTCGCCGGCCGGGTCGATCTGCGCAACGCCGACCTGCCCTACCTGCTGGAATTCGTCGCTTGCCGGTTCGAGACGGCCCCGGATCTGCGGCAGGCCCGGCTGGCCGGGCTGGTGATGTGGAACTGCCGGTTCCCCGGCCTCAACGCGCGCAACCTCTGCGTCAGCAACGACACCGTGCTGCGCAACTGCCGGAGCATCGACGGCATCGTGGATCTGGCCGACGCCGATCTCGGCGGCTCGCTGCTGCTCAACGACAGCGAACTGCGCAATCCCGGGCGGCGCGCGATCTACGGCGACCGGCTCAAGGTGTCCGGCGCGCTGCTGGGCATCCGCCTGCAGGTCGCGGGCGAGATCCGCATCCCAGGGGCCCAGGTGGGCGGGAACCTGACGCTCTCCGGCGGAACCCTGCGCAACCGCGGCCGGAACGCGCTCAACGCCACCGGTATCCAGATCGGCGGCTCGCTGCGGTTCGACGTCGACAAGGACACCGGCCGGGCGTTCACCGCGGCCGGTCGGCTGATGCTGCCGAGCGCGCGCATCGCCGGTGACCTGCGGCTTCGGGACGCGGTGCTCGAACCAGGCGTTCAGCCGCCGCGTCGCGGCGACTCCCAGCACGACGACCCGGCCGCGACGCTGATCGCCGACCGCGCCGAGATCCGTGGCGACATCCAGCTCGACCAGAGCTTCCGCAGCGGCGGAACGCTCCGGCTCGTCAGCGCCACCGTCGGCGGCAACCTGCGGATGGCGGGCGCGCAGATCGACCTGCGCTGGCTGCGCCCGCCTGCTGCTTCGGTGGAGCAGCCGCTGCGCGCGGCGCACCTCGACGGCATGCAGATCTTCGGCAACCTCGACGCCCGCTCCGTCGTCGTGCGAGGCCAGTTCCGGATGACCGACGTCACGGTCAACGGCAGCATCCAGCTCAACAACGCGAAGCTGGTGGGGCCGCGCACCGACGTCCTGCGGGCCAGCCGCACGGTCGTGGGCAGCAACCTGGAATGCCGCGAGGCCGAAGTCATCGGCTCGCTGCAGCTGCAGGGCGTGCGGATCGGCGCGAACGTCGACCTGCGTGCGGCACGCCTGACCAAGCCCGCGTGGCACCAGCACCGCAAGGGCTACAAGGCGTCGCTGGACCTGCGGGCGGCCCGGATCGAACGCGACCTGGTGTGCGCCGAGGGCGCGCGGCCGTTCCACGCCGAGGGCGCGGTGGAGCTGCGCTGGGCCACGATCGGCCGGCACCTCAACTTCTGGGGCTGCGACCTCGGCGACGGCTTCTCCCCGGCGGCGCTCAACGCGTTCGGTGTGGTGGCGCAGGAGCTGACGCTCCTCCCACACACCGCGCCGCAGGGGCGGATCACGCTGCGGCAGGCGCAATGCGAACTGCTCGCCGACAACGCCGTGCTCTGGTCGGCCAGGGGCGGCCTCGACTTCGAGGACTTCGGCTATGAGAACTTCGCCGAGTCCTTCGAACTCACCGACCAGGTCCGCGTGCGGCAACGGCTGGGCTGGCTGCGCGCCACCGCCGGCGGCGCTTACCAGCCGGGCCCGTACGACCAGCTCGCCAAGGTGTTCCGAGCCAACGGCCTGGAAGAACACGCCGTCACGGCGCTCATCGAGAAGCAGCGCCACCGCTACGCGGCGACCGGCGCCACCGCCCGCCCCGGCCTGCGGTGGCCGGTGCGGCTGTGGAGCCTGCTGCAGCGGATCACCGTCGGCTACGGCTACCGGCCGCTGCGGGCGCTGGCCTGGATGCTGCTGTTCGCGACCGCCGGCACGGCCTGGTTCACCTTCCACCCGCTGATCCCGGTCAACGAGCAGGACCACCCGGTGTGGAACCCGCTGCTGTACACACTGGACCAGATGCTGCCGGTGGTGACCCTCGGCCACGACGACATGTGGCAGGCCCGCGGCGCTTCGCAGTGGGTCACCGTCGTCCTCATTGCCGTCGGCTGGACGCTGGCCACGACCGTCGCGGCGGGCATCAGCAGGGGCCTGCACAGGGAACGCTGATGATCATCGCCGGACTACCACGAAACCGGAGGACGCCAGTGAGACGACATCGGGTTGGCCGCCGCATCGCGGCGATCGGGACGGCGGCGCTGGTCGCCGCGGCGTTGCCGGCAGCGGCGAGCGCCCAGCCGGGGCCCACGACGGAGGTCCGGCTGATCGCGTTCAACGACCTGCACGGCAACCTGGAGCCGCCGGCCGGTTCGTCCGGGAAGGTGACCTTGCCCGACGGCGGCACGGTCGACGCCGGTGGCGCCGCGTTCCTGGCCACCCACGTCGCGCGGCTGCGCGCCGAGACGAGCAACTCGCTGGTGCTTTCGACGGGCGACAACGTCGGCGCGTCGCCGGTGAATTCGGCGCTGTTCCACGACGAGCCGACCGCCGAGTTCCTCAACGAGCTCGGTGTCGCCGCGGCGGTCGTCGGCAACCACGAGTTCGACGAGGGCTACGCCGAGCTCCAGCGCATTCAGTCCGGCGGCTGTCACCCGGCCGACGGGTGCCAGTTCCGCGATTCCTACGACGGCGCGGACTTCCCGTACCTCGGCGCGAACGTCGCCTTCGACGACGGCCGGCCCGCGCTGGCGCCGTTCAGCGTAGAACGAGTCGGCGGCGTGCGGATCGGGATCATCGGCGTGACGCTGGAGGACCTGCCGGCGATGGTCACGCCCGAGGCGATCAAGGGCCTGAAGTTCGGCGACGAGGTCGAGGCCATCAACCGCACGGCGGACCTGCTGGACAGCGCCGGGGTGAAGGCCCAGGTGGTGCTGCTGCACCAGGGCGACAACACCGAGGGTGGCGGCCCGGACGACTGCCGGGTGACGCCGGGGCCGGCCACGGAGATCGCCACCAACGCCTCGCCGAAGGTCGACCTGATCTTCACCGGGCACAGCCACCAGCAGTACAACTGCGTGATCGACGACCCGGCGGGCAACCCGCGCACCGTGCTGCAGGGCGCGTCCTTCGGCCGGCTGCTGTCGGTGGCGGACCTGACCATCGACCGGCGGAGCAAGGACGTCGTGCGCTCGGCGACGAAGGCGCACAACGAGATCGTCACCCGCGACGTGCCGCCGGACCCCGCCGCGCAGAAGCTGATCGACGAGGCGGCGGAGAAGGCCGGGCCCATCGCGAACCGCCAGGTCGGCACGATCACCGCCGATCTGCTCCGGCAGGGTGCGCCCTCCGGCGAATCCACGCTCGGCGACGTGCTCGCCGACGCGCAGCTGGAGGCCACCGCCGGCAACGGCGCGCAGGTCGCGATCACCAACCCGGGCGGGATCAGGACGGACCTGGTGCACGCCTCCTCGTCGGCGGGCGAGGGCGACGGAGTGGTCACCTACGGCGAGGCCTACGCGGTGCAGCCCTTCGGCAACGTCATGCAGACGATGACTCTGACCGGGGCGCAGCTGAAGAACGTGCTCGAACAGCAGTGGCAGCCGAACGCGACGCGGATCCTGCAGGTCTCCTCGACGCTGCGCTACACCTACTCCGCGTCCGCGCCCGTCGGTTCGAAGGTCTCCGGCATCACCATCGCAGGCCAGCCGGTCGACCCGAACGCGCCCTACCGGGTGTCGGTGAACAACTTCCTCGCCTCCGGTGGCGACGGGTTCACCGAGTTCGCCGGGGGAACGGAAATCGCCGGTGGGCCGGTGGACCTCGATGCGCTCGTCGGCTACCTGGGCGCGCACGCCGGGCTGGCGCCGCCGCCGGCGGATCGCATCACGGTGGCCCCGTAGCTGCTCGTGGGGCTCGCGCGTCGCGGGCCCCACGGGGAGTTGTTCGGGCACAAGGCATTTCGGCCGTGAATGCCCGAAATATCCGGCTGCTTGGCCGGATCGTGATCTCCGCCGATCCGCCGCCGCGCGAACGCGAGCAATAATGGTCTTGATGATCATGAGCTGACCACCGGGGGGCGGGCCTGTCGTGGGAACTGGATCGGATGCGCCGCGCGAGAACCTCCGCGCCGGGACGCCGTGCTGGATCGAGCTGGTCACCACCGACGTCGACAAGGCGTGCGAGTTCTACGCCGGGCTGTTCGGCTGGGAGTACGAGACGCACCGCGATCCGCGGGCCGGGCTGCATGTGATCGCCCTGCAGGAGGGATTCCCGGTGGCCAGCATCCGGGAAGCCGCCGACGGCCGCTCGCAGTGGCGGTTGTTCCTCGCCACCGAGAACAGCTCGGCCACCGCCGCGGCGGCCGGAAGGCTCGGCGCACAGATCATCGTGCCGCGCAGCCGAGTGCCCGAGCTGGGCGTGAAACTGGTGCTGACCAGCCCCGCGGACGACGAATTCGGCCTGCTGGAGCCGGACGAGGGCTGGCAGTTCGACGTCGGCCTGCCGGGCACCCTGGTGTGGGCGGAGCTGGTGACCATCAAGGCCCAGACCGCGGACCACTTCTACGGCGAACTGTTCGGCTACACCGAGGAGCAGTTCGGCACGGAACACCGCACCGGGTACGCGGTCTGGTACCTCGACGACGAGTCGATGCTCGCCCGCGTCAGCATGATCCGCGAGCACATGAGCGACCACGCCCGGCCGCACTGGCTGCTCTACCTGGGTGTCGACGAAGCGGTCGGAACCGACGACGTGGTGCACCGGGCGCTCGCCCTGGACGGCCGGGTCCGGGTCGATCCCTACGATTCAAGCCTCGGTCGCGTGGCCGTCCTGCGGGATCCGACCGGTGCGCGCTTCGCGCTGGTCGATCCCAGCCAAGCCAGCGAGTACGGCACCGCGGCCAACGACGATCCCTACGACGACTGAGGCTTCGACCTCTGGGGCTTAGCGGTTGAGGCGCTTGCGTCCGGTGACCTTGTTGTAGACGACCAGGACGATGACGGCGCCGATGATCGAGCCGATCCACCCGGCGGGCTGGAAGCCGCGGAAACCGACGGTGAGCAGGCCGAACAGGAAACCACCGACGACCGATCCGGCGACGCCGACCACGATCGTCATCAGCAGGCCGATGTCGTCCTTGCCCGGCACTACGGCACGGGCGATGAAGCCCGCGATGAGCCCGAACACGATCCACCCGATGATCGTCCAAAACATCGCACTCACCCCATCGTTGGCGGTTCATCCCTGCCGGATCAACGCTACCGGATCGCGCAACCACGAGGCGCCGACGCGGTGGCCGACTGTCCTGTTTCGACAGTGGTGATCCCGATCACGTGGAGATTTCCCACGTCAAACGGGCATTCGCGGGCGAACGTGGGAGAGGTGACAACCGGTGTTCAGCTGTTCATCTCGTCGTCCCCGCCGCGTTCGGCGGCCGTCGCCGCGCGCAAGTCCGGCCGGGTCTGAATGGGCTGACCCTGTTTCCGATCTCGGACTGGGAGAGGTTCGATGACCCAGTCGTTCACCCGCGGCCGCCTGCTCGGCGTCGGCGCCCTGGGCGCCGCGGTGCTCGTCGCGACTCCGTTCGCGTTCGCCCAAGGTCCGCAGCCCTTCGCCGGCGACCGCACCCCGGCCGTCCGGCAGGCCGTCAAGGACGGCCCGGCGCGCAACGTGATCCTGTTCATCGGCGACGGCATGGGCGACTCGGGCGGGTGAGCAGGTCCGCGCGGAGGGCCGGATCGCGGGCGTAGCGGCGGGCCAGGTCCCATTCGGCGGGGCCGCGGACCGAGCGGGCTGCGGTGATCGGCGGGGCGAGTTCCGGGGCCCACAGTGCGATGACGCCGCCGATGACGGAAGGCAGGTCGAGGCCGGGCCAGCCGCCGTCCGCGGTGGCGTTGTCGCAGGGCTTCATCGCCGAGTCGGTCCCGCAGGAAGTCCGCGGCGGCGTTGTCGCTGACCTGGATCATGCCGGCGACCAGCCGGTCCAGCGGCACGATCCGCTGCGGATCCGCGGAGCCGACGCCGTCGTGCGGGACGCCGGCCAGTTCGAGCGCGCGGGCGTGCGCGCCGCCGTCGGTGCCCGGCAGGAACCATCGTTCCCAGTCGCCGACCAGGATCGGCTCGTCCGGCCGCGCACGTCCTTCCGCGACCGCGCGACCGTAGGCGGCCAACGCGACCACCTTCACCGCCGAAGCCAGCGGTTGAGGCTGGTCGGAACGGTGAACCACCTCGGTGCCCCGGCCGTCGTTGACGACCAGCGACACGTCGTCGCGGTGCGCGGCGAGGTATCCGGTCCATCCGGCCGCGGTCGTCACATCCGACGCGACAGGCCCGGGGCACCGATCCGGCGGCGCGGCGCAACCGGTCGCGATCGCGGCGACGAGCACCGCTGCGCCTGCGCAACTCCGGAGCTTCGGACCGAACATCGTCCCCCTTTCCGCGGGAAGTCCAGCCGCGCGGCCGGTGATCGGATTCCCGCTTTCGCCAGTCTCCGGGGACGCGGACCTGACACGATGGCTGATCGACTTCGTTGAGGGAGAAGCATGGACCTGCCGTCGGTTCCCGCCAGTGTCACCGCCGTGATCGCTTCCGGGGAGCTGCCGCCGGAATTCGCCGCGTTCTTCACCGCCTCCGGGGAGCTGGCCGACGAGACGGGCTGGGGACACGTCGCGTCGGCCGTGGAGGAGCATCTGGCGGCCGGAGACGTGCGAGGCGTGCTGGCGCTCGCCGGGGCGTACGGCCACCTGGACGAGCTCGAAGACTGCGTGGACCCGGACGAGATGGACGAGCGCAACGACCGGGCCGTCGAGCTGTTGCAGGCAGCCGAAGCCGGCGGCGTCGACGAGGACGAGACCGCCGAGCTGTGGTGGTACTCCAACCACCTGCGGGCGTCCGCGGACGGCATGCGCGAATACATCGAGGAGATGGAAGCCTATGTCGCCAAGCACGGGGCGACTCCGCGCGGGCGGCTGGAAGCGAAGCTGGGTCCGGCCAACGACCTCTACGCCGCCGGCGATCGCGCCGCGGCGGTCGCGTTGTTCCGCGAGGTCGCGGAAACCTCCCTCTGGGACTCCGATTTCAGCGGCTGCTCCGACCTCATCGGCGTCGGCTGGTGCCGCCTGCTGCACGACGCGGCCCACACCGACGGCCCGGAGGCGGCGCGGAAGACGTGGCAGGAAGCCAGAACCCACTTCCGGGCGGCGCGGTTTCCCCAGGAGGTGCACGCCTGGCCGTTGGTCGAGATGCTGTTGGGCACCGGAGTGCCGGACATCATCGAGGTGATCATCCGCGGGTGGATCGAGGCGGCCGAGAAGGCAGGCGAGGCGGACGTGCCGGTGACCGAGGAGCAGCACCGCATCTTCGAGCTCGCCCTGGCCGAGATCGAGGCTGCTACCGGGACGGCCTAGCGGATCCCGTTGCAGGTCAACTGGATTGCCGCCCGGCCTGCGCGATGGCTTCCGCGGTGGTGGTGACGGCGGGGGAGGCCCACCTGCGCTGGTTCGTCACCAGGTGCAGCGGGGTTTCGGCCAGTTCCGGGCCGTTCACGCGGCACAACGATCCGTTCGCCAGCTGGTCGACGACCGCGAGGCGGGGCAGCACGGACAGGCCGAGCCCGGCGGCCACGCAGGAGCGGGCCGCTTCGATGCTGCCGAAGCGGGTGATCCGCGGCCGAGCCGCCGACGCCGCCGTGAGATCGCGCAGGAACCGATCCGTGTAGGAACAGCCTTCTTCCAGCAGGAAGTACTGGTAGGCCGCGAGGTCTCGCCAGTCGTGGTGACCGGCGGCGGCCGGGTGTCCCGCGGCGGCGATGAGCTCGATGGCCTGCCCGCCGATCGTCCGCGCCGCGTACTCCGTGGCGACGTCGTCGTCGAGCAGCAGCGCGATGTCCAGGCCGCCTTCCGGGCGCCCCAAGCCCTGCAACGCGCCCGTGGTGCTCAGCGGCTTCAGGTGCACCTGGATGTCTGGGTGCGTGGTGGCCAGCTCCGAGATCACCTGCGGGAGCAGGTACGCGCACAGCGATTCGGTTGCCCCGATGACGACCTCGCCGGCGATGGTGCCGCCGGTGCCGGCGGAGTCGACCAGCCGTTGCTCGACGTCCAGCAGATCGCGGGCGTGCGTCGCGACGCGCCGGCCCGCGTCGGTGAGGCGCGCTCCCTGCGGCAGGCGGTCGAACAGCCGCACGTCGAGTTCGCCCTCCAGCGCCTTGATGTGGCTGGTCACGGTGGATTGGACGACGTGCAGCTCCGCTGCGGCGGCGGTGAAGCTACCGGTGCGGGCGAGGGCCATGAAAGTGTGCAGGAGGCGGGTGTCCACGACGGCAGCCTATCGAGTTTTGAAATAGTAGTCATCGAGAACCATCGTTGGACACGATGGCGTTTCGGCGGCAGAGTTCTAGGCATGACCGATGTGCAGCGTTACTCCGCATTCACCACCGACCCCAGTGGCGGCAACCCGGCGGGTGTCGTGCTCGACGCCCGCGAGCTCGACGACGCCGGCATGCAGCGGATCGCCGCCGACGTCGGCTACTCCGAAACCGCCTTCCTCGCCCCGATCGAGGCGGCCGAGCGCCACTACCGGCTCCGCTTCTTCAGTCCGCTGGCCGAGGTCGCCTTCTGCGGTCACGCCACGATCGCCACCGCCGTCGCGCTGGCCGAGCGCGACGGGATCGGCGACATCACCTTCGAAACGCCCGCGGGCACCATCGAGGTGAGCACCGACAAGCGGGAGTCGATCGTCGCTGGCCTCACCAGCGTGCCCACTCGGTCGCGGCCGGCGACCGCCGAGGAGCTCGGCCGCGCCCTGGAGGCCTTGCGCTGGTCGCCCGACGACCTCGACCCGGCCTGGCCGTCGCACGTCGCGTTCGGCGGCAACGACCACCTCGTGCTGGCCGCGCGATCGCGGGAGCGCCTGGCCGATCTCGACTACGACTTCGACGCGCTCGCCGAGCTGATGCGCGAGTACGACTGGACCACGGTGCACCTGTTCTGGCGGGACGACGCGGGAGTCGTGCACGCTCGCGACCCGTTCGCGATCGGCGGCGTGGTCGAGGACGCGGCGACCGGCGCGGCGGCGGCCGCCTTCGGCGGCTACCTCCGGATCTTGGGGAAGGTGACCCGGCCGGAGCGGATCACCATCGTGCAGGGGCAGGACATGGGGCGGCGCAGCGAGCTCATCGTCGACGTCGACCCCGACGACCCGCGGGTGACCGTCACCGGCGCCGCCGTGCCGATCGTGCAGTAGCCGCATCAGGCGCTGAGGTTGTCCGCGCACCTGGCGAGCAGGGCCGACAGGCGATCCTGCTCGCCGGCGGAGAACCCCGTCAACATCCGCGTCTCGGTCTCGGTGACCACTTCGTCGGCCGCGCGCAAGCGCTTTCGGCCTTCGGCGGTGAGCGCGACCGGCCGGGCGCGTCCGGTCGTCGCCTGCTCGGCGACCGACACTAGGTCGGCCTTGCGGAGTCCATTGAGGACGTCACGCAGCGACTGGCGGGTGACGAAGCAGCGCCGGGCGAGCTCCGCGGCCGGGATGTCCGGGTGGTCGGACAGGGCGCGCAGTACCGCGTACTGCGACATGGACAGCTCGACCGGGCGGAGCCCTTCGTCGCAGGCCTGGCGGAGCAGCTGCTGGACCCGTTTGACCAGATAGCCGGGCCGATTCTGGGTGGGGTCTTGACTCATGACAGGAACCTTACACATACTAAATCGATGTAAGGAACCTGACACGGGAGAGTGCGCATGCCCACCACGACGATCGACCGGAACGCCGATGTCGCCACGCTGATCAACGTCTTCACCGTGGCGCCGGAGCGGCAGCGCGAGCTGGTGGAGCTGCTGGTGCGCGCGACCGAAGAAGTGATGCAGCACCGGCCGGGATTCGTCGCGGCCAACATCCACGCGAGCCTCGACGGCACTCGCGTGGCGAACTACGCGCAGTGGGAGAACGTGCAGGCGTTCCAGGAGATGCTGGCGGATCCGGTGTGTCAGGAGCACATGTTGGCGGCGCGCGAGATCGCCGACGCGGAGCCGTTTCTCTACGGGGTGGAGTCGGTGCACCACCGCTGACGTCGGCGTGAAAAAGCGAAGGGGGGGCGGGGGGCGGGGGGGGGGCGCGCGGGTCTTGAAATGGTTTTTAAAAGTGGGCGCGGGGGCCGC
>NZ_JBFAKG010000004.1:5965-9013 GCF_040655595.1 Saccharopolyspora sp. NPDC050389 | reverse complement strand
GCACACGCCGCCTAAAAACCGCCCGGGCCCCCGGGCCCCCCGGCCCCCCCTTCGCTTCGATCAGATGCGTTCGAAGACGGCGGCGAGGCCCTGGCCGCCACCGATGCACATCGTTTCCAGGCCGTAGCGGGCCTCGCGGCGGTGCATCTCGCGCGAGAGCGTCGCGAGGATGCGGCCGCCGGTCGCGCCCAGCGGGTGGCCCAGCGAGATTCCCGAGCCGTTGACGTTGACCCGGTCGAAGTCGGCGGGCTTGAACTCCCACTCGCGGGTGCAGGCCAGCACCTGCGCGGCGAACGCCTCGTTGAGCTCGATCAGATCGAGGTCGGCCAGGCTGATTCCGGCGCGCTGCAAGGCTTTCGCGGTCGCCGGAACCGGCCCGATGCCCATCGTGCGCGGCGGCACCCCGGCCCGCGCCCAGGAAACCAGCCGCACCAGCGGCCGCAGCCCGAGTTCCGCCGCGCGCTCCGGCGTCGTCACCACGCAAACCGCGGCCGCGTCGTTCTGTCCGCTGGCGTTGCCCGCGGTGACCGTCGCCTCCGGATCGGACTTGCCCAGCACCGGCTTCAGTGCCGACAGGGTGTCCATTGTGGTCTCCGGGCGCGGGTGCTCGTCCACGTCGACCACGGTGTCGCCCTTGCGGGAGCGCACCGTCACCGGCACGATCTCGTCGGCGAAGCGCCCGGCCTGCTGAGCGGCCCCGGCGCGTTGCTGCGAGCGGACCGACAGCTCGTCCTGCTCGGTGCGCGAGATTCCGTATTCGCGGCGCAGGTTTTCGGCCGTCTCCAGCATTCCGCCCGGCACCGGGAAGTTCTTGCCGCCCGCGGTCACCCGGCCGCGAGCCAGCGCGTCGTGCAGTTCCAGCCCGCTGCCGCGGATGCCCCACCGGGCCTCGGTGGTGTAGAACGGCGCGCTGCTCATGCTCTCCGCGCCGCCGGCCAGCACCACGTCGCTGACGCCGGTCTGCACCTGCATCGCGGCGTCCAGCACGGCCTGCAGGCCGGAACCGCAGCGGCGGTCCACCTGGGTGCCGCCGACCTCGACGGGCAGGCCCGCGTCCAGCGCGGCGACGCGGCCGATCGCCGGGGCGTCGGAGTTCGGGTAGCACTGGCCGAGGATCACCTCGTCGACCGCCTCGCCGGGCAGCCCGGTGCGCTCCAGCAGCGCCTTGATCACCGTCGCCGCCAGCTCGACGGCCGGCACGGTCTTGAACACCCCGCCGAACCGGCCGATCGGGGTCCGCAGCGGTTCGCAGATCACCGCTTCGCGCATCGCTTGCTCCTTCGAGTCCCGGTGGCGGCCGCTCCGCCGCCGTTTCGTTCGTAGCACAGCGCCGCGGCAAGCCGAAACGGTCGGCGATTATGTTCGTTGACGTCTTACTGATAGGTCAATTCAGTATTGGACGGTATTGGCAAGCCGTGCGATGGTGCGTCGGAGGAAACCTTGGGAGGTCGGCCATGCAGTGGGCGCAGCGGGTCAACACCGTGCGGGTGATCGGCACCGGCGTGATGGGGCGCGGCATCGCGCAGCTGGCCGCGGCCGCCGGGCTGACCGTGGAGCTCGCCGACGCCCGCCCCGAGGCCGTGGCGGCCGCGGTCGACCAGATCGGGCAGATGTTCGACAAGCTCGCCGGCAAGGGCCGGATGACCGGTGCCGACGCCGCCGCCGCGAGGGCCCGGCTGCAGCCGGTCGACGGCCCGCTGGCGCCCGCCGCGTGCGACCTGGTGATCGAGGCGGTCCGCGAGGACCTGCCGACCAAGCGCGAGCTGTTCGCCGAGCTGGAGAAGATCTGCCCGGCGCACACCGTGTTCGCCACCAACACCAGCTCGCTGGCGGTGACCTCGATCGCCACCGCGCTCGCCGACCCGAGCCGGCTGGCGGGCCTGCACTTCTTCAACCCCGTCCCGCTGATGCGCCTGGTCGAGGTGATCCCCGGCGCCCGGACCGCCGACTGGATCCCGGGCGCGCTCGTCGATCTGGTGCGGCGGCTGGGCCACCAGCCGGTGCGCGCCACCGACACGCCGGGCTTCCTGGTCAACCACGCCGGCCGCGGACTGATCACCGAGGCGCTGCAGATTCTGGGCGAGGGCCTGGCCGCGCCCGCCGACGTCGACCGGATCTGCCGCGACGTGCTGGGCCTGCGGATGGGCCCGTTCGAGCTGATGGACCTCACCGCGCTGGACGTCACGCACCCGGCGACGGAGAGCATCTGGTCCGGCTACTACGGCGATCCCCGGCTGCGGCCGTCGCCGATCACCCGCTCCCGCCTGGAAGCGGGACTGCTCGGCCGCAAGGTCGGCGAGGGCTTCTACGCCTACGTCGACGGTGCGAAGCAGGAGCAGCCCGAGCCGCAGGCGCCGCAGGCGGAGACGCGCCCGATCTGGTCGGACGACCCGGAGCTGCTGGACGCGCTGGACGCGGCGGGCGTGCCGGTGGAGCGCGGCGAGGAGCCCTCCGATGGAGCCGTCATCCTCCTCACTCCGTACGGCCACAGTGCCGCGACCGCTGCGCTTTCGGCCGGTCTGCCTCCGGCGCGGGTGTGCGGCGTGGATCCGCTCAGCACGGAGAAGCGGTTCACGCTGACCGTGCACCCGGCGACCGATCCGGAGCTCGCGCGCTCGGCCTGGACGGCGCTGGCCGCGACTGGCCGGGCGGTGACCGTCGTCCGCGATGGGGCGGGCATGATCGCGCAGCGGCTGCTGGCGTCGATCGTGAACACCAGCTGCTTCATCGCCGAGCAGCGGCTCGCCACGCCCGCCGACATCGACACGGCGGTGCGCCTCGCGCTCGGCTACCCGCGCGGTCCCCTGGAGTGGGGCCGGCACATCGGCCCGCGCCGCGTGCTGGCCGTGCTGCGCGCCCTGCATTCGGCCACCGGCGATCCGCGCTACCGGCCTAGCCGCTGGCTGGTCGAACGCGCCGAGCTCGGTCTCGAACTCACCGAAACCGGCACCACGCCGCAAGACCTGCTCTCGTGAGCGCAGGAATCCGATGTCGAACGGGGCGTTGTGGGCTACCAGCACGCTGCCGCGGCTGAACTCCAGGAAGGCG
>NZ_JBFAKG010000004.1:2548-5955 GCF_040655595.1 Saccharopolyspora sp. NPDC050389 | reverse complement strand
CCCTCGCCGCTGGTCAGCATCGGCAGCCAGCGCTGCTTCTGCTCCTCGGTGCCGTAGCTGGCGATGGACTTGCTGACCAGGCCCAGCGACACCTCCGCGCGCAACGAACGACGAGGACCACTGTGGACTTTGAACTCACCGATACCCAGGTCGCTTTCCGGGAGATGGCGGCGCAGTTCGTCGACGCCGAGATCGTGCCGCACGTGCGCGAATGGGACCGCCGCGAGGAGGTCGACCTCGGGATCGTGCGCAAGCTCGGCGAACTCGGCTTCCTCGGCCTGACGCTCCCGGAGGAGTACGGCGGAGTCGAGGCCGACATGGTCGGCTACGCGCTGGTCATCGAGGAGCTCGGGCGCGGCGACTCGTCGGTGCGCGGCATCGTTTCGGTGTCGCTGGGCCTGGTCAGCAAGTCCATCGCCAGCTACGGCACCGAGGAGCAGAAGCAGCGCTGGCTGCCGATGCTGACCAGCGGCGAGGGCCTGGGCTGCTTCGCGTTGACCGAGCCCGACGCCGGCTCCGACCCCGGCTCGCTGACAACCCGGGCTCGTCGCGACGGCGAAGACTGGGTTATCACCGGTCAGAAGATGTTCATCACCAACGGAACCTGGGCCAAGGTCGCGCTGCTGTTCGCGCGCACCAGCGACGACGGCGGCCGCGGCATCACCGCGTTCCTGGTGCCCACCGACTCGCCGGGCTTCACCGCGAACACCGTGCACGGCAAGCTCGGCCTGCGCGGGCAGGCCACCGCGGAGCTGGTGCTCGACGAGGTGCGGTTGCCGGATTCGGCGCGGCTCGGTGAGGTCGGCAAGGGCCTGGGCATCGCGCTGGGCGCGCTGACCAAGGGCCGGATCTCGGTCGCGGCCGGCGCGGTCGGGGTGGCGCAGGCCGCGCTGTCCGCGGCGACCCGTTACGCGGGGGAGCGCGTGCAGTTCGGCAAGCCCATCGCGGCGCGGCAGCTGGTGCAGGAACTCCTCGCCGATTCCGCCGTGGAGGTCGAGGCCGCCCGGTTGCTGACCTTGCGGGCGGCGTCGCTGGCCGAACGCGGTGTGTCCCGCCAGGAGCTGGCCACCGCGTCGTCGATGGCGAAGCTGCACGCCAGCGAAACCGCCGTACGGGTGTCCAACAATGCGTTGCAGGTCTTCGGCGGGTACGGCTTCATCGACGAGTACCCGGTGGGCAAGTACGTCCGCGACGCGCGGGTGCTGACGCTCTACGAGGGCACCAGCCAGGTCCAGAAGCTGATCATCGGCCGCGCCCTCACCGGTGTCGACGCCCTCACCTGATCGGCGTCCGCGAACCGATTCACAAGTCTGAACGAAAGGCACCTCCGCGCCGGCGGAGGTGCCTTTTTCGCGCGTGGTGGCAAGTCCCTGTTCCGGGGTATTGACGGTGTTTTGCCGGTATCGCTATCGTGACGCGAACTGGAAACTAAGTTTCCTGTTTCCCGCCGCCAGAATCGGGAGCCGCCACCGCGGCTCTGCTCTCTTCGACCGAGGAGATATCGATGAGGTGGCAGAACTCCGCACGCGCCGTCACGATTGCCGCGGCCCTGCTGTTGACCAGCACCGCGGCCCAGGCGGCAAACCAAGATCCGGAGCTGAATCCCGTTGATGCCAACGGGATTTTGTCTGTCTGCGGCAAGACTCTGTGCAACAGCAGCGGTGCTCCGGTGCAGCTGCGCGGCATGAGCACGCACGGCCTGCAGTGGTACAGCCAGTGCGTCAACGACGCGTCGCTGGACGCGCTGGCCGACGACTGGCAGGCCGATGTGCTGCGGATATCCATGTACATCCAGGAAGGCGGCTACGAGGACGATCCGGCCAAGTTCACCGAACTGGTCGACAAGTACGTCGAGGCGGCCAGCCAGCGCGGCATGTACGCGATCATCGACTGGCACATGCTCGATCCCGGCGACCCGAACTTCAACCTGGATCGCGCCAAGACCTTCTTCACCGAGATGGCCCAGCGGCACAAGGACAAGACCAACGTCCTCTACGAGATCGCCAACGAGCCCAGCGGCGTCGAATGGTCGCAGATCAAGAGCTACGCCGAGGAACTCATCCCGGTTATCCGCGAGCAGGACCCGGATTCGGTGGTGCTGGTCGGCACCCGCGCCTGGTCGTCGCTGGGGGTGTCGGAGGACTCCAATGAGCAGGAGGTCGTCGACAACCCGGTCAACGCCGACAACATCATGTACACCTTCCACTTCTACGCGGCCTCCCACGGCTCGGAATACCTGGACACGTTGTCGCGCGCGGCCGACAAGCTGCCGATGTTCGTCACCGAGTTCGGCACGCAGGAGGCCACCGGTGACGGCGGCGACGACTTCGGCATGGCCCAGCAGTACATCGACCTGATGGCCTCGAAGAACATCAGCTGGACCAACTGGAACTACTCCGACGACTCCCGCTCCGGCGCGGTGTTCAAGGAGGGCACCTGCGAGAACGGGCCGTACCCGGGCACCGACCAGCTCAAGCCCGCGGGCGTGTGGGTCCGCGAGCGGGTCAAGTGAGGTGAGCCGGGTGCGGAAACTGCTTCGCGCGGGCACGGCGCTCGCCGCGGTGCTGGGACTGTCGGCCACTGCCGCGGACGAACTGCGGGCTCCGGCACCGGCGCCGGTCGTGGCATCGGACTCGCAGGCACAGGCGCCCCTGTGGACCGCCGAAACCGACCGCGGGACTTCGGTTTTCGAAGGAATCGAGACCAAACCCGGCAGCGTCGAGGTGGTGGCCGATCCGCAGGGCCAGCACGGCGACGTGTTCCGGCTGCACACCTCCGGCGTGCCCGAAGGCTCCGAGCGGGTGCGGGTGGAGTCGCGGGGCCACAAGACGCCGGACGGCAGCCGGCTGCGGTTCACCGAGGGCGACACCTACTACGTCGGGTGGCGTTCGATGTGGGGCCCGCTGCCGACGAAGACCGGCGAGTGGGTGGCGTTGTGGCAGCTCAAGGACTACGGATCGGGTGCCGCCACGCCGCCGCTGTCGCTGCGGGCCCGCGGTGACGTGCTCGACCTGGAGTACTGCGACCCGGACATGAAGACGACGCAGCTGTGGAAGATCCCGCTGCCCAAGGACAGCTGGAACAGCTTCGTGGTCGGGATTCACGTCTCCAGCGATCCGGGCAAGGGCTGGGTCCGGTTCTGGCACAACGGCGAAGAACAGGTCCTCAATGGACAGAAACAGCTCCCGGCGGCGACGCTGCGCGCCGACTTCGTGACCGACAAGTGGGGCGTGTACCGCTCCGACGGCATCACCGGGGAGGCCACGGCCTATCTTGCCGATGCCAAGGTGGGGAAGTCGTACGCGGACGTGGCCGGGTGACGGCTGGGCAGTAGGGGCCGTGTGTGTTTTGTGCTGCTATAGCAGCACAAAACAAACACCCCCGGCAGCGCGCGCCCACCCGAGAGC
>NZ_JBFAKG010000004.1:0-2538 GCF_040655595.1 Saccharopolyspora sp. NPDC050389 | reverse complement strand
CTATCTCTCCCGGGCGCTGTGGGTGGCTTGGCGCCGGGGGGCGGGGGGTGGGGCGGGGGGGGTTGCCGGGGCTTTTTTTTTTTTTCTTAAAAAACCCACAAAAAAACCACACACGGCCTGCTCGGCGCGCGAACGCTATGGCGTGGCTCGATTCGAGTCCACACTGGTCGGCAGGATTCCGGCCACGCTGATGATTGAAAGCGCTGATGCAGAGGGGTTTTCTCGCGTCGGTGGCGGATTCTTCACGCCTGCCCGACGCGGAAGGTGGTCGGGTGGGGGTTCGCTCCCGCCGCCAGACATGAACGAACCCCCGGCTGGTGGACGCGGATTCCGCGTCACCTCCCGACCTTGGTGTCAAAACTAGGGCAGTCGATCGGGTCTAGTCAAGTATGTGACGCACATTCAAGAATGTGAATTCTGTGAAATTCTTGGGAAATCCGATTAGATGCTCGTCCACTATGGACGTTGAACTTGGATGCGCGGCGGAGGTGCCGACTTTCGCCGAGTGCCCTGCGGCGCCGAGGCGTACAAGGGCCGCAGCGGTTCTTCGGTGGGTTCAGGCTCTACTTGCGCGCTGAGGGACCGACTTCGTCGCGAACGCCATCTGCCGCGTGGGAGAGTTCTTCGCCGGCGTCGATGATCAGGTCGAGCCGGGCCGTCCACTCGGCGGTCCCGTTGAAGGGGCCGTTCTCGAGCTCAACGCGAAGAAGGACATGACTGCCCGTGTGACTCGCGGTCAGCGAGAGCTCTCCCTCAAGCGATCTCCACGAACGCGGGCCGTCCCATCCGCGCCACGCCTGCTCCAGGGCCGTGAAGTAGTCGGCCAGGTCTCCGAACCCTTCGTCGGAGTAGTGCGGCTGAACCACATGGGTCGCCTTGATGCCAGATCCGACAACGGTGGCCGCAAGCGTCAGCCGATCAGCTTTGATGAGCGTCAGGTCGAGATGCTCGTGGTCAGAGCCGATGCGCACCATGCCGGGCACACTACGGACAGCCGAGACCGCTCCGCGAACTCGATTCCGAGCCACCCGCGAGACGCGCCCCGGTCGCCACGTCGCGACTGCGGCGGGATGTGTCCCCGCCGGGTGTCGCGAACCGAGCCGGGAGAGCGCCCGATTCTAGGCAAAATTGGGCGCCTCCTGGCTCGGGTTCATTCCGGCGCGTTGGCGGCGCGGAGGGTGCGCATGGCCTCGGCGAGGGCGGCCGAGTCGGCCTTGCCGAGCGGCGCCAGGACGCGCTTGCGCAGGATCTCGGCGCACGCCGCGCGGGATCGCTCGGCGATGTCGCGGCCGTGGTCGGTGAGGACCGCGTAGGTGACCCGGCGGTCGGAGTCGCACGGCTCGCGGCGGATCAGGTCGGCCTTGGCGAGGCGGTCGGCGACCTTGGTGAAGCCGCCGCTGCTCAACGCCGCCTCGCGGGCGAGTTTCGTCATGGGCATCCGGTGATCGGGCGTGCGGACCAGGCGGAGCAGGATCTCGAAGGAGGCCGGTGGGAGCCCGAAGCGCTCGCCGATCTCGGCGTCGATGTGCTCCTGCGTGACGTGGTAGCCCTCGATCACCAGTCCCCACCAGGTGATGATCTCGTCGTCATCGGTGCACGGATCCGGGCCGGTCTTGCTGTTCACCGGGATGCTCCCTCCTGTGTATGCGGCCCCGCCAGTCTACCTGAAACAGCTCGCCAGGAAATCTCTTGCGGAGAAGATGTGCTCCGAGTATTGTCTTCCATGAAAGAGATGAGCGACTGGTTCCGATGCAGCCGCCCAGCCCCTTGAACAGGAGTCCGACAGTGAGCACCCCCGTGAAGGTCAGCGTCATCTACTACTCGGCCACCGGAACCGGCACCGAGATCGCCAACACCCTGGTCGCCGAGGCCGAGGCGGCCGGCGCCGAGGTTCGGCTGCGGCGCGCCCCGGAGCTCGCGCCCGACGCGGCGATCGACAGCAACCCGGCGTGGCGTGCCAACGTCGAGGCCACCAAGTCCATCCCCGAGGCCACCCCGGACGACGTGGTGTGGGCCGACGCGGTGCTGTTCGGCTCGCCGACCCGCTTCGGCAACATCGCCTCGCAGCTCAAGCAGTTCATCGACACCCTCGGCGGCCAGTGGGCGCAGGGGCAGCTGGCGGACAAGGTCTACAGCGGCTTCACCTCCAGCTCCACCGCGCACGGCGGCCAGGAGTCCACTCTGCTGGCGCTTTACAACACCTTCCACCACTTCGGCGGCATCGTGGTCGCCCCGGGCTACACCGACGGCGCGAAGTTCGCCGACGGCAACCCGTACGGCACCAGCCACGTGGACGCCCAGGGGGCGAACAAGGTCGACGACGTCACCCGCGCCGCGGCGGCGGTGCAGGCGAAGCGAGTCGTGGCGGTCGCCAAGGCCCTCAAGGCCGGCGCCAACGCCTGACCCGCCATCGGGCTCGACGCGAAGGGCGCCCCTCACCAACTGAAGTGGGCCCCGGAAGTTGGACTCGGTAATTGAGAGTCTAGGCAGCGAGGGCCTGGGCCCGGTATTGCACCGGGCTCAGGCCCTCGCAGTGTG
>NZ_JBFAKG010000003.1:218038-227460 GCF_040655595.1 Saccharopolyspora sp. NPDC050389 | reverse complement strand
ATGTGTTAAGCACGCCGCCAGCGTTCGTCCTGAGCCAGGATCAAACTCTCCAACAATGCTGTTGAACAATCCCAGCAGACACTCAAACCATCAAAGAGGCGAGCGCCATACTCAAAGAAACCACCAACCACACAAAACCTGCATGGTCGGGGGCATAAAAGAACACTAACCAAAACAGTCCGCTGTTGAGTTCTCAAAGAACACACCCACACCATCACCCAGTCCCACAATCAGAACTGGAGCTCCGGGGAGCATTTCCTCTTCACCGCTTTATCGTGTCGCCCACTCTACCACCCGGAGGCGGGAGCTTGGTTCGCGACCCGTGTCAGGCTCGGCCCGGTTTTCCCGGCCCGTGTCGCTCTGACTTGGATAAATTTACACACCCCCAAAACACCCCCTGAAACCAC
Source organism: Saccharopolyspora sp. NPDC050389 (assembly GCF_040655595.1). Taxonomy (NCBI): domain Bacteria; kingdom Bacillati; phylum Actinomycetota; class Actinomycetes; order Pseudonocardiales; family Pseudonocardiaceae; genus Saccharopolyspora; species Saccharopolyspora sp. NPDC050389. The sequence goes on along the minus strand of NZ_JBFAKG010000003.1, from coordinate 227,053 downwards.
CCCCCCTTAAGCAACAAAACACCAGGTCAGAGACGATCTTGGGCCCTAGCTTCGAGGTGGCCGCCGAGACCGCGGTTCAAGTCCACGTTCGTGTGGTCCTGCTTCGTCGCCGCGACTCGTCCGTAGAGCGCCGGTAGCCTCCCAAACGATCGTCTGAACGGGGGTAGCAGTGGACTCCACACCGATCTACACCGAGCTGCGCAAGACGCTGATGGACCCGGAAGACCGGAACTGGGGTCCCAGCGCCCCACCCGAGTTCGCCGCTGCCCTGGCGGAGCGGGTCGAGCGGCCGAAGGCCGAGGCCAAGAAGTCCGCGCGCACCGGGCCCGGCTCGCGCGGCAGGTCGCGGCGGCACCGCGCCGAGGACTGACCCGCGCCCTCAGGACGCGGCCCGTCGCGCGCGCTGGCGGATCGGGTCGGGCACTGGCGCCGCTGCCAGGAGTCGTCGGGTGTACTCGTGCTGCGGGTCGCCGAGCACCTGGGTGCGGTCGCCTTGCTCGACCACCTCGCCCCGGTGCATGACGGCCACTCGGCGCGCGAGCAGGTTCACCACCGCGAGGTCGTGGCTGATGAACAGGCAGCTGAAGTTCAGCCTGGCCTGGAGCTCTTGGAAGAGTTGGAGCACCGCGTCCTGCACCGACACGTCGAGCGCGCTGGTCGGTTCGTCGGCGATCAGCAGCCGCGGCTCCAGCGCCAGCGCCCGCGCGATGCTGACGCGCTGGCGCTGCCCGCCGGACAGCTCGTGCGGGTAGCGGCGGCGCATCGAGGCTCCGAGCTCCACGGCGTCAAGCAGGGTGTCGACGCGCTCCTCCAGTTCGCGGCCGCGCGCGACGCGGTGCAGGCACAGTGGTTCGGCGATGCTGTCCGCGATGGTCATCCGTGGGTCCAGCGATGAGCCGGGGTCTTGGAAGACGATGCCGATGTTGCGCCGCACCGAGCGCAGCCGCCGTGCCGGCAGCCGGCTGATGTCCTGGCCGTCGAGCACGATCCGGCCTTCCGCCGGAGTTACGAGCCGGGCCACCGCTTTGCCCACAGTGGACTTGCCGGAGCCGGATTCTCCGACCAGCGCGAGGATTTCGCCGCGCTCGACGTGCAGCGACACCCCGTCCACGGCGCGCTGGCCGGCGTAGCTCACGACCAGGTCCTCGACGCGGAGAACCAGCTCTGCGGGCTCGGGTTCGGCGCGCTCGCCGATCTCCAGCCGAGGCACGGCCGCCAGGAGGGCCTTGGTGTAGTCGTGCTCGGGCGCGCGGAACAGCTGCTCGACGGAGGCCTGCTCGACCAGCACGCCGCGGTGCATCACCACCACCCGGTCCGCGAGGTCCGCCACGACTCCCATGTCGTGGGTGATCAGCAGGACCGTCATCCCCTGGCGCTCGCGGAGGTCGCGCAGCAGGGCAAGGATCTCGGCCTGCACCGTCACGTCCAGCGCGGTGGTGGGTTCGTCGGCGATCAGCACCCTGGGCTCGCAGGCCAGCGCCATCGCGATCATCACCCGCTGCCGCTGCCCTCCGGAGAGCTGGTGCGGGTAGTGCTTCAGCCGTCGGCACGGCTCCGGGATGCCGACGACGTCGAGCAGCTCCGCCGCGCGCTCGCGGGCCTCGCCGGCCGGCATGTCGCGGTGCAGCCGGATCGCCTCGACCAGCTGCCAGCCGATGGTGAAGACCGGGTTCAGCGAGGTCATCGGCTCCTGGAAGACCATCGCGAGCTGCTTGCCCCGGATCCGCCGCAGGTCCGGCCCGCTCAGCTCGGCTCCGTCCAGCTCGATGCGCCCGGTGACCTCGGCGGTCGGCGCGAGCAGCCCGAGCGCGGACATCGCCGTGACGCTCTTGCCGGAACCGGACTCGCCGACCACGGCGAGGATCTCGCCGGGCGCGATGCCGAAGCTGACGCCGCGGACCGCCTCCGCGACGCCGTCCTCGGTGTGGAACCGCACCCGCAGGTCGGTGAAGGAAAGCACGTCGCTCATCGCTGCCCCTTCGGGTCGAGTGCGTCGCGCAGGCCGTCGCCGAGGAGGTTGAAGCCGAGCGTCGCGAGCACCACCGCCAAGCCGGGGAAGACCACCAGCCAGGGCGCCTGCGCGAGGTACGTCTGCGCGGCCGACAGCATCACGCCGAGCGACGGCTCCGGTGGCTGCACGCCCAGCCCCAGGAACGACAGCAGCGCCTCGCCGATGATCGCCAGCGGAATGGCGACCGTGACCTGGACCAGCAGCGCGTTCACCGCGTTCGGCAGGATGTGCCGGAACATCACGGTCGTGCCGCGCGCGCCGGCCGCGACGCAGGCGGCCACGTAGTCCTCGTTGGCCAGCCGCAGGGTCTCCCCGCGCACGACGCGGATCAGGTTCGGCACCTGCGACAGGCCGATCGCGATGGCCGCGTTCACCATCGACGCGCCGAGCACCGCGGCCAAGCCGACGGCCAGCACCAGGAACGGGAACGCCAGCAGGGTGTCGGTGATGCGCGAGACGACGACGTCGACGAAGCCCCGGTAGTAGCCGGCGATCAGGCCGAGCGGGACCGCGACCACCACCGCCAGCAGGACCGACAGCACGCCGACCACGATCGACGCGCGGACGCCGTAGAAGACGCGCACGAGCTGGTCGCGGCCGAGTTCGTCGCTGCCCAGCGGCAGCGCGAGCGACGGCTGCTGGAGAACCTGGTCGAAGTTCACCGCCGCCGGGTCGACCGGCGCGATCACCGGTGCCGCCAGTGCCACCAGCACGAACAGCGCCGACAGCACGAGCCCGACGACGCCGGTGCGGTGCCGCAGCAGGCGGCGCAGCACCCGGCGCGAGCCGCTCACCCGCGGCAGATCCGCCTGGGTCATCCGGCACCTCCACGGACTCGGATTCGCGGATCCACCACCGAATACAGCAGGTCGACGAGCAGGTTCACCAGGATGTAGCCGGCCGCGGAGACCAGCACCGCGGCCTGGATCACCGGGTAGTCGCGGGTGAACACGGCATCGACCATCAATTTGCCGAAACCCGGCAGCACGAAGATCTGCTCGGTGACCACTGCACCGGAGATCAGCGTGCCGAGCTGCAGGCCGAGGATCGTCAGGACGGTGATCAGGCTGTTGCGCAGGCCGTGGATGCCGACCACCCGCCACTCCCCGGCGCCCTTGGCGCGCGCGGTCCGCACGTAGTCCGCGCCTAACGCGTCCAACATGGACGATCGCATCTGCCGCATCAGCACCGCGGCCAGACCGCTGCCCAGCACGAAGGCGGGCAGGATCAGCCGTTGCAGGTTGCCCAGCGGCGACTCGGTGAACGGGACGTAGCCGGAAGCGGGCAACACGCCGAGCCAGACGGCGAACACCAGGACGCACATCAGGCCGAGCCAGAAGTTCGGGATGGAGAGCCCGAACAGCGACGCCCCGTTGCCGAGCCAGTCCAGCGCGGTGCCGCGGCGCACCGCGCTGAGCACTCCGGCGGTCAGGCCTACCAGCGCGGCGAACAGCAGGCTCAGCACGGCCAGTTCGAGGGTCACCGGCAGCCGGGTGAGGATGATGTCGCCGATCGGCAGGCCGGTCTGGGCCGATTCGCCGAGATCGCCCTGCAGCAGGCGACCGAGCCAGGCCGCGTACTGCACGTGGATCGGCTCGTCGAGCAGGTGGGCGCGGCGGATCTCCGCGATCACCGCGTCGTCGGCCTCGATGCCGGCGATCGCGACGGCCGGGTCGCCGGGCAGCGCGCGGAGCCCCGCGAAGATCACCAGCGAGACCAGCACCAGGGTCACCGCGGACTGCAGGATCCGGTTCAGCACGTAGCTGCGCATGTCATCCCCCCGCCTGGACGTGGCCCGCCGACCTCATCCGGATGAGCCCGTCGGGGAAGGTCTCGACGCCGGCGAGCTGCGCGGTGTGCGCGGTGTAGTACTGCGTGCGATAGAGGTAGATGACGTTGTTGCGCTGGTGCAGCGCGTCGACGATCTGCTCGTACAGGGCCCGGCGCCGGGGCGTGTCCTGCTCGCTGCCGGCCTGTTCGATCAGCTCGTCGGTGCCGGGGCTGAAGTCGCCGCTGTAGTTCTGCGAGCCGCCTTCGGTGTGGAAGGCCGCGATGTTGCCGTCCGGGTCGGGGCGGCCGGACCAGCCGACGAAGAAGGTCTGGAAGCGGCCCTGCCGCGCCTCGCTGATCGCCGTGGCCGACTCCGTCGGGCGCAGCACGATGTCGAAGCCCACCTGGGCGGCCATCGCCTGGATGACCTGCCCGGCCCGGAGCTGGGTCGGGTCGTTGGCCAGCGTCATCTCGAACCGCACCGGCGTCTGCGCGCCCGTCTCGGCGATGAGCCGGCGGGCCCGCTCCGGGTCGTGCGGCGGGCATTCCTGAGTCTTCGGGGTGGCGTACTCGCTGCTGCCCGGGATGGGGCCGCAGGCGGCCTGGAACAACCCGTTGAAGGCGATCTTGTTGAGCGTGCGCCGGTCGATGGCCAGCGACAGGGCTTCCCGCAGTCTGGGATCGTCGGCGAGCGGGCCGGTCACTTCGCCGGTCTTGCCGCCGACGTTGCGCACGTTGACGGTGATGCCGTAGTACTGCAGCGTCGGCTGGTTGAGGAGCACGATTCCTTTGTCCCGCAACAGGGTCGGCACTTCGGGAGTGGGCACCTCCCAGATCACGTCGAACTCGCCGGAGCGCAGGTTGGCCATCCGGATGTTGTCGTCCGGCACCGTCCGGTACACCAGCCGGTCCAGGCGGACGCGGTCGCGGTCGCGGTCGTAGTAGAACTCGCTGCGGTCCAGCACGATCCGGTCCTGCGCGACGCGTTCGGTGAACCGGAACGGGCCGACGCAGACCGGGTCGTCGGTGAAGTCCTCGCCGCGTTCGTCGAGCTTCGCCGGGGACATGATCATGCCGGCACGGTCGGCGAGCATGCTGGTCAGCGGGGCGTAGGGCCGGGACAGGGTGAGCCGCACCGTGCTCGGGTCCACGACCGCCACCGATTCGACCGCGTTGAGCTCGGTCTTGCGGGCCGAACCCTTGAGTTCCCGGTGCCGGTCCAGGCTCTTCTTCACCGCGGGCGCGTCGAGCGGGGTGCCGTCGTTGAACAGCACTCCGGTGCGCAGCGGGATCGTCAGTTCCCGGCCGTCGGCGGAGATCTGCGGAAGCGCGGCGGCCAGTTGCGGCACGAGGCGGACGGATTCATCGACGTCGTAGAGCTTCTCGCACATGCTGCTGAAGATCTGACGACTGGCCAGCGTCGACGCCAGCGTCGGATCGAGCTTGTCCGGTTCCTGGTCGAGCGCGATCACCGCCTCGCCACCGCGCACCGTCGGGGCCTGCACGGAGGAGCGCACCTCGGCGGCGGTCTGCTCGACGTCCACCAGCGGGGCGCAGCCGGTCGCCACGATCGCGGTGGCCAGCACCGCCAGCACGCCTTGCCCGAAGCGATCCGCCACGCGCGTCTCCCGTCTGCCACCGGGGTAAACGCGAGCACCGTATTTTGACCGGACCGCGCGTGTCCAGATCCGTGATCATTCCGGCATCTAGCGGAATTCGGTCACGGCACGGCGCCGTAGGACCGAAATGAGCGCGATTTCGCCGAACCTGCCAGCTCAGTCGACGGCGGAGGAGAACGTCGGCATCGAAACCGCCGGCACGCGGGAGGCGTCATCCGGCTTCGATTCCCCGGCCGCGGTCGTGTCGAAGAGCGTTTCCTCGACCGGCTCCGGCTGCTGCTCGGCGGGCTCCGGTTCGGGCTCGGCGGCCTTCTTGCTGAGGTGCTCGCGGGTGCGCTGCGCGGCGCCGCGGATCTGCTCCGTCAGCTGCTTGTTGGTCTCCCGCGCCTGCTCCTCTTCGCGCTCCTGCTGGCGCGTGCTGCGCACCGGCTCCGGCTTCGGGGCCCGCGCGGCCTTGACGTAGCGGTCGAGCACGCCCCGGAGTTGTTGGGTGTGCTTGTCGTTCAGGTCGATTTCGTACGTCACACCATCCAGTGCGAAGGTGACGGTGTGGTTGGCTGGGGACCCGTCGATGTCATCGACGAGTTCGACCTGAATCCGCTCGGCCATGATCACCTGTCTCGGGAACGTGCCCCGCCTCGATCCGCGACACTTGCAGGTAAGACTACTGCGAGCCCTGACCACGTTGTAGCACGCGGCATCGCTGTTGTCTCCTACTTAACCATAGAACAACTCGGCGACCTGTTGATAACCGCCGGGCGGGTCACGCGTCACCTCACACGCCGGCGAGCGCCCGACCACCAACGGACAGTAACCGCTGCGGGGCAATCCTGGAAAGTAATCCAGCGCACATCGCAGGAAATTCCGGCGGCGGGTGGATCATTCTTGCGGCGATCGTTTATTGTTCGCTCGCTCTTCTCCACACCGGGCGTGCGGAGAAGACGGGGAATCGAGCCGGAATCGAGGGTTACCGTGGCGCAGAAAGTCACCGTTCAGCTCGTCGACGACGTCGACGGCACAGCAGCCGACAGCACTGTCGAGTTCGCCTTGGACGGGGTGAACTACGCAATTGACCTGTCCACCGAAAATGCCGCCAAACTCCGCGACTCGCTGGAGTCTTTCGTGGCCAACGCGAGGAAGACCGGTGGCCGCAAGCGCGCCGCCGTCAAGCCCGGCAAGCCCTCGGCGACGCCGACCGCGGCCGACCGCGAACGCAACCAGGCCATTCGGGAATGGGCCCGGAATCAGGGGATGCAGGTTTCCGACCGGGGCCGCATTCCGGCGGAGGTCGTCGAGGCGTACGACAACGCTCAGTGAGCACCTGCCACGGGCGGCCGGTTCGAACTCGGGGCCAATCCGGCCGCCCGTGAAACTCGCGCAATGACTCCTCGTAACGCAGTCGTGGACGAGCAGTAATTGACGTGGTGAATCGCTTATACGGCCGCCAAGAAGTCGGTGATTTCCTGACGGGTCGGCATCGAGCTGCTGGCCCCGTTGCGCTGCACCGACACCGCCGCCCCGGCGGAGGCCAGCCGCAGCGCCTCGGGCATCTCGGCGCCCTCGCCCAGCGCTGCGCTCAGCACCCCGACGAAGGTGTCGCCCGCGGCCGTCGTGTCCACCGCGTCGACCCGGAAGCTGGGCGCCTCCACGCGCGCGCCGTCGCGGTTGCCGTACAGCGAGCCGCGGGCACCGAGGGTGATCACCACTTCCGGAACCAGCTCCAGCAGCGCGGCGAGCGCGCGGTGCGGGTCGTCGTCGCCCGCCAGGATCGCCGCCTCGTGCTCGTTGGGCACCAGCAGATCCACATTCGACAGGATTTCCTCGGGCAACGGCACTGCCGGAGCGGGCGTGAGCACCACGCGCACCCCGTTGCGGCGTCCCGCCGCCGCGGCCGCGGCCACGCCGGAGAACGGAATCTCCAGCTGCAGCAGCAAACTCCGCGATCCTGCGATCAGTTCCTCGTCGCCTTCGGCGAGCCCGTCGACCGTCCCGTTGGCGCCCGGCACCACGACGATCGAGTTGCCGCCCTCGTCGTCCACCACGATGTGCGCAGTGCCGCTGCGACCCGGCACCACCCGCACTCCCGAGACGTCCACAGTGGATTTCCGCAGGGTATCGCGGATCTGGGCGCCGAATTCGTCCTCGCCGACGGCACCGATCATGCGCACCGCGGCGCCGGCCTTGGCCGCGGCGATCGCCTGGTTGGCGCCCTTGCCTCCGGGCACCGTGTGGAACTCCCGCCCGAGCACCGTCTCGCCGCGCTTCGGGGCAGTCCCGACGTAGGCGACCAGGTCCATGTTGCAGCTGCCGAATACGGCCACAGTCGTTGTCACGTGGTTCATCATGGCCGATGAGGGGGCCTCGATCGGTTGACGGGTCCTGGCCTACCTGACGACGTAACATGCCGACCAACCGTCGAGGAGAAGGCGAGAAGCGGTGGACTATGCGGTGACAGCGGAGCTCGCGCCGCCGGCCGAGGTCGTGGAGCTCGACGCGCTGCAGCAGGAGGGGATCGCGGCCGTGCTGGACCGCCACCTCGCGCTGGTCGAGGGGGTCTCCGGCCCGGGTGACGCCGACATCGACGTCCTGGACTACCGCATCACGGTGCATCCGGCCGGGGCGAGCGTGGTGCTCGCGCTCGACGCGCCGTCGCTGCTGGCGGCCGAGGAAGCCGCCGCCTCGGTGCTCGACGAGCTGATCGGCGAGAGCGAGGTGCTCACCGGCTGGTCGGTGGCGCACTCTGAGGTGCGGATCACCGAGGACGAGTTCAACCAGCGGCTGGCCGCGGCCTCGGACGTCAACGAGGAGCTGGAGGCCGCGGTCGAGGAGGCGCTGGAGACCTCCGCCGAGCCCGCGATGGACGCCGAGCACTGGCGCACCCGGCTCACCGTGCTGGCTCCGCAGCTGCGGGCGTTCGAGGCGAGCGCGTTCGGTGCCGAGCCGGACACCCACGTCCTGGCCGCCGGGGCGCTGATCCACGCGGTGCGGGTGGTCACCGACGAGATCTTCTACGACGAACTGGCCCTGGCGGTGAACAACGCGACGGTGGCCGACGCGGTCGGGCTGCTGGTGCTGGAGGAACTGCCGCCCTGCTACGACCACCGCTACGACGCGTTCTTCGCCCGCTCTTTCGTGCTGTCGTCGGCGGCGGTCGCGGTGCGGCTGACGGAGCCGAGCTGGACGCCGCCGCGCACGGTCGCCGAGGCGCTGGCGTTGCGGCTGGTGGTCAACGAGGCTCGCGTGGTGCTGGAGGCAGCCGAGTTGATGACCTGGGAGGACAGCGAGCCGGTGTTCGCCGCCTTCGCCGGGCGGGCCTTCGGCGACAGCGACCACGAGGAGCTGTACGAGGTGGACCTGCCGCTGGCGGCCGACGCGGAGCCGGAGGTGGCGGAGCAGGTCACCAAGGTCGAGGCCGAGCTGCGCTCGCGGGGTGTGTCCTTCGACCAGTGGTTCATCCCTCGCGACGGCAACCCGGCCCGCCACCCGTACTTCGGCTCGCTATAGGCGTCGGGGCCGTGAGTCTTTTGGGCCGCCGCCCAGCACCGAGCCGCTCTGGTAGCCCAGGGACACGCCGGTGTAGCGGACCTTCGTGGCGAACAGTTCCGCGCAGAACGC